>JAICMB010000006.1 GCA_025929455.1 Bryobacteraceae bacterium
CTTTTTGGAAGAGTCAAAGATAGCTCCGCACAGCTTCAGACTGCTGGCGGAGCGCGGAGTATTCCCGTTCGAGTTCGTCGATGGTCATGAATCTCCATTTTACCGGGTCGAACCGCTGCGCGGGTGTGTTCGTATGATTAGACATGAGCGCCCCTCTGCGGCATGCGGTGCGCGCGTTGGGCAACGCGCCCGGTTTCACAATTTTGTCGATTGCGACGCTCGCGCTCGGTATCGGTGCGGCGACGGCGATGTTTACGGTGCTCGACGCGGTGCTGCTCGAGCCGCTCGCGTTCCCGGATGCGGGACGCGTGGTTTCGATCAACACGCGGTGGCCGCAGAAGGACCATGAGATTCCGCGCGTCACGGGCGGCGATTTCATGGACCTCCGGGCGCAGGCGAAAACGTTCGCGGCCATGTCGGTCTATGCCGGCGGCGAGATCGGCTTTCGATTGCGCGGGGGCGCTCAATTCGGGCACGTGTTCTTCGCGGACCCGCAATTCTTTACTGTGCTCGGCGCGTCGCCGGCACATGGCCGCTTGCCGCGGGTCGAAGATGCCGGGCACACGGCGGTGGTGACGGCGGGCTTCGCGGCGGTAAATTTCGGAAGCGCGGCCGGCGCGATCGGGAAGAACGTCGAGGTCGACAATCGCACGTACGAGCTGATTGGCGTTGTGCCGGACACGCTCGCGTTTCCCGAGAAAGCGCAGTTATGGATCACCGCGGCGCCCGATCCGCAAAGCCGCGTCCGCAGTGCGTTTAATTATCACGCGATCGGGCGTGTGCGGCCGAACGCCGGCATCGACCAAGCGAAGGCGGAGCTGGGCGCGATTGGCGCGCGGCTCGCGGCGGCGTATCACGACGACAAAGGCAAGACCTTCGTGCCGGTTTCGCTGCGCGATCAGCTTGCGGCGCCGATGCGCACGACGTTGTACTTTCTGTTCGGCGCGGTAGGGCTGCTGCTGCTGATCGCGTGCGCGAACGTCGCCAACATGATGCTCGCGCGCGCGACTTCGCGATCGAGAGAGATCGCGGTGCGCGTGGCCCTTGGCTCGAGCGCTTCGCGGATCGTCGCCTGGCTGATGACGGAGAGCGCGGTGCTGGCCGGGGCAGGCGCGCTCGTCGGCATCGCGATCGCGTGGTTGGGCTTGCGGGCCATGGCTCCGCTGCTGCCGGCCAATCTGCCGCATGCGCCGGAAGCGCAACGGCTGCACCCGGAGGTGCTGCTGTTCGCCATCGCGATCGCCATGTTCGCGGTATTCGCATCGGGGCTGGTACCGGCGATGCAGGTGATGCGGCTCGACATCAACGAAGCGCTGAAGCATGCCGCCGCGCGCGGATTCGTGGTGGGCGCGGGACGGTATCGCAGCGCGCTGGTGATTGTGGAGGTGGCGTTGTGCTGCGTGCTGGCGGTGGGCGCGGGACTGCTGTTCCGCACACTGCTGGCGCTCGGCGAAGCGCCGCTCGGGTATCGCACGCACGGCGTTCTGGTGATGTACGCGGACGCACCGGCGTACACGTTAGCCCAGTATCTGCAGGCGATCCGCACCTTCGATCAGTCATTGCAGCAGATCCGCGCGATCCCGGGCGTGCGCTCCGCCGCGGCTGCGATGGGGCTGCCGGCGGGCAAGTATGGATCGGATGGCAACTATCTGATCGAAGGTAAGGACGTCGCGCCAGGCCAGGACATTTTCAAGATGCAATGGCCGTCAAACTTGCCGCACGCAACCTTTGCGCTGGCGAGCCCGGCGTATTTTTTGACGATGGGAATCCCGCTGGTGCGCGGGCGCGATTTCACGGAGCGCGATCAGTATGAGGCGCCGTTCACCGCGGTGGTGAGCGAGTCGCTAGCGCGGCAGTCGTTTCCGGGTGAAGATCCCATCGGACGGCGGATCTATTGCGGGCTCGATTCGCCGAAGCCGATGACGATTGTCGGCGTGGTGGGAGATGTGCGGCAGGATTCACCGGCATCGCGGCCGGAGCCGGAAATCTACATGCCGTTCCAGCAGCACCCGTATCACGCGAACGAATTGCAAATCGTGGTGCAGACGGACGGCGACGCCGCGCGACTTGCGCCCGCAGTGCGGCGGACTATGCATGCGGCGGCGCCGTTCGTGGCGACGAAGTTTACGACCATGCAGACGATGCTGGCCGACTCCCTCGCCGCGCCCCGGTTTCGAGCGACGCTCGCGCTGGTATTTGCCGCGCTTGCGATCGGGCTGGCCGTTGCGGGCGTGTACGGAATCATGGCGTATTTCGTCGCGCAGCGCAAAGCGGAGTTGGGCGTGCGCATGGCACTGGGGGCGGCGCCGTTGTCGATTGTCGGATTGGTGTTGCGGCGGGCGTTCTTGCTGGCGGCCTGCGGTGCTGTCGTGGGATTGACAGCCGCGGCCGCACTCAGCCGCGTTGCAGCGAGCTTCCTGTTTGAAGTGCGGGCTGCTGATCCGGTGACGTACGTGGTGGCGTCGCTTGTGGTGCTCGCGGTGGCAGCTTCGGCCGCGCTCTTGCCTGCTCTGCGGGCGTCGCGGATTGATCCAGTGATTGCGTTGCGCGAAGAGTAGAGCCGCCGGCGGCTGATGGACAGCCAGCAAAGACTGGCTGTCCGACTGGATCTAAGCGCGGAAAGGGAAGCGCGCTTTGCGGACCGGTGTGCCGGTGACTTCGATCCTTGATAAATCGCGCGAACCGGCGCCTAACTCTTCGGCGAGATGTAGAGTGCTGTCGCAAGTTTCAAACGGGGCGCGGCCGCGGTCGGCCATGGGGTCGAAGCCCATGACGGCCATCGCGACGGTGTCGGTGTTGACGGGATTTGTGCCGGCGATCAAGACACCGGGTGCGACGTGTTTACAGCGCGCGACGCGATCGGCGATCCAGGGGCCTTCGCCGCCGGTCATCGTTTCAATGCCGTCGATGATGGCGAGGTGAATGGGACGCGCGGAGATGAGATCGGCCACCACGCGCGGAACGCGATATCCGCCATCGCGCGGGCTGCTGAGATCATTCTCGGGCAGCGCGCTTTTCGATGGGGCGCGTTTGCCGGCATGAATGACCGAGCCGCGGCCGCCATGCGGAACCGGTGAAGGCTCGTCCACGCCTGCGCCATCGCCGTAAATGGTGCAGGGCGTGATGCCGAAACAATTCTTCATCGACAGCGTCACGCCCGCGGTGGCGTGCTCTTTCAGCTTCGCGATGGAGACGAACACGTCGCAATCGGCGTAGGAGTGGTTCAGATCGTAGGCGCGGAACATATGGCCGCCGCGTGGGACCGAGAGGCGGCTGTACTTTTTCGCATTGCCGAGCCAGTTGGTATTTTCGAACTCAACGTGCGAGCCGGCGTTTAACAGATCGCGCGGCTCCCAATTCGCCTCCAGCATGTATTCTTCAAGCGGCGCGGCTGTGTTCCAAGGGCTTTCGAGCAGGCGGATACGGCGCGCGCCGGCGCGGTCGAGCAGATGCACGGTGGCGCCGATAACGTGGGGGTGCGTCCAGTGCGCGCGCTCGGCCGGGGTGTGGCCGAGACGCTGGTCCGGCGATCCGGTGAGATTGATCTTGATAGCGACGGTCTTGCCGGCAACGAGGGGCTGAATGCCTCCGAGTTGGTCGAACATCGACGACAGCGCGGCATTGAGCGCGGCGGGATCGTAGGTGCGACAACGCGATATGGCGACGCGTCCGGCCGGGGCATCGGCGCGGGCCATGCGGACGGCGGTGAGGGCGGCGGCTGAGCCTGCGAGCAATTCACGGCGAGTCAGGTTGCGCACGGCAGTTTTCCCCCAGTGTTCAGGATTGCAGCTCTATTGCAGCATAGACAGCAAACGGCGGCAGGTCGAGTTCGATGCCGTCGCGGACGCGGCGAACTTCGACGCTGGTGGCCGCGGCGGCGTTGAGCATCCACAGTCGCGCGGACGCCCAGGCGCGCGCGAGTCCGACAGTAATCAAGCGGCTGGGCTCGTGCGCCGCGTAGTTGATCAGTTGCAGGAGGCCGCGGCGGTCGTCAGGAGAAAGCGTGTAGAAGCTGTTGATGGAGCCGGCGTTCCAGAGCCGCAGCAGATCGTTGCGGCGGCTGAGTTTTAAATGCGCTTCGGAAGCGATGGTGTAAGGGTCGCGACTGGCGGGTTCGTGCGCGTCGATGCGCAGGACTTCGAGCATGCCGCGCAGGTTGGCTTCGGTCGCGTCTTTTTCCCGAACGATTTTGAAGGCGACCTGGCGGCGCGTGAGCAGGTTTACGACTTCCGTGGCTAGCGCGCGCTGGGGTCCGCTGAAATCGGCGACAACGGCGAGGCGGGCTGCGGGATGATATGTGCACCAGGATTTGTGTTGTTCGAAGAAGCGCGCCGCAGCAACGGTTGCATCCCAGGCGCGGTCGTCCGGGCAGACGATCCAGTGTCCGCCGTACGCGGCGGCGTCGCATACGGCAAGGGCGAACTGGGCGGGACGCAGGGCTTGGGAGGCGGGAACGCTGTAGGCGAGCCAGGCTGGTTTCGCGGGGTCGATCGCTTGCGCGATGCGCACCGCGTAGCCGTTGGAATCGACCCACGGTTGGCCGGTGGGGCCGGCGCCACCGGGATTGGGCGCGACGCGCGGCCATTTGCCGCCTCCTACGATGTGGACGGGCGCTGTGTTCAGGTCAGCGATCGTGTGAATGCCGTCGAGTTCGGGCGCGCCGATGACACAGTTGAACGGAGTGCCGCGCAGGCGCGAAACGTCGGAACGCGACCAGGCGGCAAGCCAGCGGAGCGGAACCCAGTCGGACGGCGGCACGTTTCATTATCGCAACGTTATAAGGGTTTACACGGGCATTTGGTAACGAGGTTGCTTGTCATTGTGCGGGAGGCGCACCGCGCGTGGAAGCCAGAACTCTGATCAATGCGAAAATGATGCTGCCGCGATCTCTGTTAACCGTGATTCCTGAAACACCGGGCGGATGCATGCTGCCGCTGTCGGCGTTTATTGGGACGGAGTCGGCAGTGGACGGAGCGGGCCAGATCACTTTGAGTTTCGATATCGAGCAACTGCGCACGGCCGGGACTACAGGAGATTTAACGGTGCCGGTGTCGCTTACGTTATGCGGGCCGGACGCGAGGACGCTGGGGAAAGCGCTGATTGAGGCCGCGGATGCGGCGGAGCGGGTGGCGGAGGAGTCGAGACATAGGCGGTAAGCAGACTCACCGCAGTGTGTAGAGATAGGCAGCGATGTCGCGGGCGTCTCCGGGGGTGATGTTCATATTGGGCATCGCGGTTTGCGGATCGACGGCCTGCGGATTTTCAATCCAGCGCGTAAGGTTGGAGGGCGTATTGGGCAGATGCCCTCCCACGTAGACGCGACTTGCGATGCGATTCAACGGTGGTCCCACCAGCCCGTTCGCGCCGGGCACGCCCGGGATGGTATGGCAGGAAGGGCACCCGTAGTAGAGCATTTTATTCATGCCCTTGTGCGGGTCGCCGCCGGTGAGAAAGGACGCCTGCTGCTGGATGGTGTTACCGCAGCCGGTAAGCATTACGGCAGCGGCGAATAATACGACGGCTTTCATGCCGCACCCTCCCGGGAGTGGACCCGGAACTCCGATTCACGAAGCGCGCCCGCGACCAACCACAGGCCAGCAAACACGTACGCGAGTTCCGCGGGGACCCACATGATAAGACCACCGAGTTGCTGATCCTCCAACGGTGTCATGCCCCAGGCAGCGGTTGTATGCAGATAACCGGCATACCAGGGCGATGGCGCAAAGGTTAGCAGAGCGCCGAGGATGCTGGTGTGGATGGCGGTGGTGAACATATAAATGATGGCGGCGCCGTAAGCCATACGAGTGCGGAGCAGGCCCCACCAAAACAGCAGCGCGCTGCCGAGGAAACAGATGTGCTGCGCGGAGTGGATGCCGTTGTTGGTGAGTGTGGCGTTGAACAGCGCTGGCATATGCCAGCCCCACAGCACGATGGTGTGAATGAGCCACGCCGCTAGCGGGGCGGTGATGAGCGCCCAGGCGGCGGCGAAGTGCCGCTCGTTCACCGCCGATCCGATTTGACGGCGCGTTTTCAGTGGGAAAGCCCAGAGCAGCGTGGGCAGGGGTCGAGCGAGCACCAGCAGCGGCGCCGCGACGACCATTAAGAGTTCGTGCTGCGCCATGTGGGCGGAGAACAACGCTTCGCCGAGTGCATGTACGGGAGAGATGAGCGCGATGAACAACGTGAGCCAGCCCGCGGCGAACAGCGCGATCTGGCTGCGGCTCAGACCGCGCTGGCGGCACGCGCCTATGGCGTAGAGAATCGCGAACACAACGAGCGGCATGACTACGCCGGGTTGCCAGGTCCAGGCCGTCCAGAGGTCGTGCGGTTCGGGCGGTTCACCGGCGTGCGCGAGGAAGAACAGCAGCCTCACTGGCACACTCCGATCAGGAACATGGTGAGGAACTGCGCGAAGATGGCGAGGAAAAACATGGCGCTGAGGATCATGCCGGCCAGCGCCATAAATCGTGTGCGCGCGAGTACGCCGGACGCTTCGTGGGCGGGTTCCGATCCGGCAATACGCCAGCAGCGCCAGGCCGTCCAACCGCCGAGCGCCGCGATGGCCATGGCACAGGCGCCGATAATGCGCAGCGGCGCGGCCGTGCCCATTTCGCAGGACCAGCGCACCAGAATGAAATTCGCCTGATATTGAAGCGCGAGGGTGATTGGTCCGGCGGCGATGCCGAACCATAACTCCAGCAGACTTACTTTGCTTCTTTCAGCCATCACGGTTTCGAGAGCGCCGGATACACGTAAATCGAAAGAAAGATCGGGATCCAGATCAGGACCACGAAGTACCAGTACAGGCCGTCCACTTCGACGGCCTGCTGCTGTTTGCCGCCGACCGGCCGGAGCCAAAAGATGATGAAGATGACGGCGGACTCCAGGGTGTCGGCGACCAGATGAATGGTGTGCAGACCGACGAGCGCCCAGGCATAAGATCCGAACTGGCCGGTGCTCCATTTGAAGTTGTAGTGGACGAGTTCCCACCAGCGGATGCAAAGCACCGCGACGGCAAAGGCGATGCCGATGAGCAGAAAGACCATGCCGCGCGTGATGTGACCTGCGCGGACAGATTTGTCAGACAAGTACATCGGCGCGACACTGATCAGCAACAGCACCGTCGCGATGGCCCCCATCGTAAGATCAGGCACGGCGATGCGCGGCGGAGGCCATACGTCGAAACCCATGCGCGCGTAGAAGTACGCGGCAATTAGGATGAGAATGACCGTGGATTCGATGACCATCATCCAGAACTGGCCCCACCAGATGGGAGATCGTGAAGTGAACGCGCAATCGGGCAGTGCGGAAACGTCGATACTGGCGCGGGCTGCCATGGTTTAGCTCTCCACGTGAAGCGGGACCTGTTCTTTGGGGTGTTTCGGCCAGAACCATCCGGTAAACACGAACAGCAACACGGCGCCGCCCATGACGAAATACCAGTCGTCATAGACGGAGCCGACCAGGCCGAGTACGGAGACGATCGCGGCGAAGAGCGGGTAATAGCTGGGACCGGGCTGCACGTAACGGTGCTCGGGTTCGGCGTCGAGGAAGTTGGTGCTGATGACTTCGCGGCGGTCAGTGCGCAGTCCAACGACGGCGGGCATCGGCAACTCGGGATCGAACCACAGCGGGTAACGGCCGCGGACGACCGGAATGCGTACGAAGTTGTAATCGCGCGCGGGCGTGATGGCGGCCCATTCGAGGGTGCCGGCGTCCCATGGACTCATGGGTGTGAGGCGGCCGGCGCGCATTGAAATAAACACGTTCGTGAGAAAGAGAATGCCGCCGATGGCGATTACAAAGGCGCCGCAGGTAGCGATGGCATTCATGGTTCCCCAGCCGGTTTGCGGCAGGTAGGTGTAGACACGGCGCGGCATGCCGAGTAATCCGAGCCGATGCATAGGAAAGAACGTCACATTAAAGCCGATGAAAATGACCCAGAACGCGGCCTTGCCGAGGGTCTCGTTCATCATGCGCCCGGTCATTTTGGGGAACCAGTGAAAGATGCCGCCGAGTAAAGGAAACACCGCGCCGCCGATCAGTACGTAGTGGAAGTGTGCGACGACGAAATAGGTGTCGTGGACCTGCGAGTCGAACGGCACGGAGGCGACCATGACCCCCGTCAGGCCGCCGAGGACCAGGATGAAAAAAAACCCCATGATGAACAAGAACGAGGTGGTGACACGCGGCACACCGCCCCACAGGGTTGCGATCCAGCAGTAGATTTGCACCGTTGTCGGTATCGCGATCATAAGGCTGGCGGCCGTGAAGAAGCTCTCACCCATTTGCGGCAGGCCAGTAACGAACATATGATGCACCCATAGACCGAAGCCGAGAAAGGCCGTGGTGATGAGCGACAGCAACAGAGGGAGATAGCCGAAGATCGGCCGGCGCGTCGCGGAACTGATGATGGGCGTAATCATCCCAAGGGCCGGGATAAAGATGATGTAGACCTCCGGGTGGCCGAACCACCAGAACAGGTGTTGCCATAGCAGCGGGTCGGCACCCTCACCGGGGTTCATGAAATGCATGCCGATGGAACGGTCCGACAGCAGCATGCTGCTCGCCACCATGATGGCCGGCATGGCGAAGATCACCATGAACGATTGCACGAACATGGCCCAGCAGAACATGGGGATGCGGTTGAGCGACATGCCGGGGGCGCGCTGGCGGATAATCGTTACGACTAACTCGACCGCGACCACCATCGCCGATATTTCCGTAAATGTGATCATCTGGCACCAGTAGCCCTCGCCTTTGCCGGGCGAAAACGACGGACCAGAGAGCGGTACGTACGCGAACCAACCGGCGTCGGGCGTGCTGCCGATGAACTCGCCGACATATAGGAACAAGCCGCCGGCAAGATACATCCAGTAGCCGAAGGCATTTAAGCGCGGGAACGCGACATTGCGCGTGCCGAGCATCAGCGGCACCAGATACACGCCCATGCCTTCCATGACGGGAACGGCGAACAGGAACATCATGGTGGTCCCGTGCATGGTGAAGAACTTGTTGTAGGTGTCGGGATCGAGCAGGTGGTTGCCGGGTACGGAGAGCTGCAGGCGCATCATGAGCGCGTGCACGGCGCCGGCGATCATGAAGCAGAACGCGGTGAAGATGTAACGCTTACCGATTTCCTGGTGGTTGACTTCGCGCAGCCATCCGAGCAGACCGGACTGTCTTGCCCAGGTGCCTGCGAGTTGCGCGCGCTCGCGGTCGAGTGTCTCTCGTTCCTGCTCGTCTACGGGTTCTTCGGTGGTCATTTGAGACTCTCCAGGTACGCGAGCAAAGGTTGCATCTGGGAAGACGGAAGATTGACGGGAGGCATAATGACCCCGGGTTTCACTCTTGATGTGTCGGTGATCCAACCGCCGAGATTCCCGCGATTGTTGTCGAGGGTAGCGGCGGCGATCGTGATCCGGCTGGCAAGGTGAGTGAGGTCCGGGCCGACACGCGCCGCGGCGGTGGTGCCGCGGATGGTGTGGCAAAGTACGCAAGGACCGTTTAGAAATACCTGCTGTCCGGCGCGCAGCGTATCGTTGGTGGGCTCGGGCGCCGGTGCTCGCTGATCGGCGAGCCAGGATTCGAACTTGGCGGGCGGATCGGCGATAACGAGCAGGCCCATGTGCGCGTGCTGCAGGCCGCAGAACTCCGCGCACTGGCCGCGGTAGACGCCCGGCTTGTCGGCGCGGAACCAGATGAGATTGGAGTGATTTGGAATCGCGTCGATTTTGCCGTAGAGGTTCGGAATCCAGAAGCTATGGATGACGTCGTACGAGGTCGTTTTTAAAATGACAGGCTTGCCTACCGGGACGTGAATTTCGTTCGCAGTGGTGACTTGCTGGTGTGCGGGCGCGTATTCGTAGTGAACTTCCCACCACCATTGATGGCCGATCACATCGATGCTGATGGCGTCCGACGGAGGAAATGACCGCGCCGACAGCAGACTGCCGGTGGAGACGCTGACGATGAGGATGGCTATGAGCAAGAGGACCGTCACGCCGCCGGCAAGAGCGACGCTACGCGTGAGAACGCGCGTCGAAGCGGGTTCGCGGCGCCGGCGCACGACTGCGAACACGGCGAATGTCATGGTGACGACGAAGGCCACCAGCGCGAGCCAGAAGAGAAACCACCACAGGTTGAAAATGTGCCCCGACTGCGGGCCGACGGGATACAGCGCTGAGTGGCTGGGGTTCATTTCAGTTGGGCAGCGCTCTTCGACTCCATGTTGTCCGTGCGGCCGGGTGAGTAGACGGACGACTCCAGGCCGCTGAGCGAGCGAACATACGTTACGATTTGCCAGATCTGATACTCCGGAATGCGGCCGCCCCAGGAAGGCATGCCATGCGGGCGGCCTTTGACGATGGTGTCGAAAATGTTCTGCGGCGCGCTGCCGTAGGTGAGATTCTGTTCCATCAACGGCGGTCCGCTGCCGCCGCCGCCGTTGGCGTGACAGCCGTTGCAGTTGTAGTGCTGATACAGATGCTGGCCCTGTTGAATGTCGTACGCGATGCCTTCGTCCGGATTCGGAACTACGACCTCCGGCACGGGACCACCCGGAATGATGGGGCTTTCGCGCGCCGCGACCAGCGTGCCGCGGCTGTACGGCTCCGGCCGCAGCGGACGCTTCTCGTTATCGCAGGCGCACAAGCACAATGCCGCGCAGGCAAGCACGGCGAGGCAGACTTTGTTCATGGCCGCGGCGCCTCCGGTACGCCGTAGGAATCGAGAATGGCGCGAATGCGCGCGCGGTTCCGATCGAGCGCCTGCTGCACGGCGCGCGCGAGATCGGCGCGTCCCGGGCGGACGGCAGCGGAGATGCCGTACGCAATCGGCACGGGACCGTGCGGTGTGCTGATAGGGCTGACGCGCAGGCCGCGCTCGCGCGCGAAATATCCGCCGAGTGGGCCCCAGACGATGGCGACGTCGATGTCTCCACGCGAGACGGCGTCGACGATGCGCGCCGGCGGGTTCACTTCGCCGGCAGGTCCGAAGAGACTATAGCCGGTGAGATTGCGCGCGAGGCCGCGCGATGCGAGCATGTAGCCGGGCGGAGCGTAGCCGGCATCGACCACGTGCAAACCGATGCGCATGTGCGCGAGCGCGGGATCGGTGAGCGAGTGGACCGCGTGGCGGTTGCGGCGCGTGACCGCGACATAGGTCGAGCGGTAGTACGCGCGCGTCGTCAGGACGTGTTCCATGTGTTCGGGAAGTCCGATGACGAGATCGCAGCGGCCGGCAAGCAGCGTGTTCTTTACATAATTCCGGCGCTGTTGCCACCAGGTGTAGGTAAGGCGCTCGTGTAGGTCTACGGCGATCACCGACGCGATGCGGTTTTCAAAGCCCTGCTGCGCGCGGTTGGAGAAGGGCATGTTGTTGGGGTCGGAGCAGACGCGGAGTTCGGCGGAGTAGAGGGGCAGAAGTGCGACGAGGCACAACGGCAGGCAGCAAGACTGCCCGCCCCACTTAGAGCGAAAAGACATAGAGCGTGCCGCCTCGCGTGGAATATTGCGGCAGATCGGTCATAGCGTTGACGAAGCCGAGGGCTGCCGTGCCGTCGCGCGGATCGAGGCCGCCGGCAACGATAGCGCCAGACCAACCGCCCACGCCCGACATCACCGCGATGTACTGTTTGCCGTCGGGGCCTCTGAACGTAGTCGGCTGCGAGATGACGCCGGAGCCGGCTTTGAATTTCCATAGCGGCTGGCCGGTCTGCGCGTCCACCGCTTTGAAATAGCCGTCCATGGTTCCGTAAAACGCGACGTTGGTGGCAGTGACCATGGTGCCGCTCCATACGGGGAACCTCTCTTTAATGTTCCAGACGGCTTTGCCGTGGACGGGATCCCATGCCGTGTACTCGCCGCGATTTCCGCCGGGTCCGGCGTACATGCGCACCGTCATCCCGACATAGGGCGTGCCGGCGATGTAGTTGGGCGCGGTGCCCTGTTCTTCCTCGCACAAGTTGTTATGCGGAATGTAGAGATACCCGGTTTTGTAGGAGTACGCAGAGGGTTGCCAGTCCTTGGCACCGGGCGAAGCGGGACAGACGTCGCGCACGACTTTGCCGAAACCGGGTGTCTTTGCCGCCACGACATTCAGCTTGCCGGTTTTCGTGTCTACGGTGGTCGTCGTTGTTATGTAGCCGAAAGGCTCAGCGGAAAGTACTTGCCCGTTGGTGCGGTCCAGCACATACATGTGGCCGTTGCGGTCGGGATGCATTAGCACCTTGCGCGTAGAGCCGTTGATGTTCAAATCGGCGAGGACGGATTCGTTGATTCCGTCGTAATCGTGCGAGTCGTGCGGATTCATCTGGTAGGCCCAGACCGCTTGCCCATCCTCCGGATGGCGCGCAAACAGTGTGCAGGTCCATTTGTTATCGCCGGGGCGTGCGTCGGGATTCCAGGGCCCCGGATTCGCGGTGCCGTAATACACAAGGTCGAGTGCCGGATCGTAGGAGATCCAACCCCATACGGTGCCGCCGCCGATTTTCCAGGCGTCGCCGGTCCAGGTTTTCAGTCCGAGATCTTTGCCCTGGTCGCTCGTATAGAACGGTTTGAAATTCGATCCGATCAGAACGTCTGTGTCGGGGCCGGTGGTGTACGCGCGCCATGCGATGCTTCCATCGTTTTCATTGAGCGCGATGAGCGCGCCGCGCACGCCATATTCGCCGCCGCTGTTGCCAACCAGAACTTTTCCTTTGACCACGAGCGGAGCCATGGTCATGGTCTCGCCCTTGTTCAGGTCGCCGGTTCTGACTTTCCAGATCTCTTTGCCGGTCTGCGCATCGACGGCGGCGGTCTGATCGTCGAGCGTGTTGAAGTACAGGCGGCCATTATCGTAAAAGGCTCCGCGGTTTACCGTGTCACAACAGGCCTGGCCTTCGGATGCCGGACTGGTCCCCGGCGAGTATTTCCACTTAGCCGCGCCCGTCTTGTAATCAAGCGCGTACAGATAATTCGGATACGGAGTCGTTATGTAGATGGTGTCTTTGACGAAGAGCGGCGCGGCTTCGTGCCCGCGCAGGGTGCCGGTAGAAAACACCCACGCGAGCTTGAGATTCTTGACATTTTCCGGGGTGATCTCGGTCAGGCCGCTGTACCGGGTTGCATCGTAGTTCTTGGCCGGCATCGTCCATTGGCCGTCTTCGGCCTGAGGAGACGCGGCCTGCACGAGGTGCGGCGTGGGCCCGGGAGGATCATTTGGAGGGGTTGAACGCGACGTGGAACATGCACAACACGCGATCACCGGAAGCATAAGGGCCGCTGCACGAGTCATCATGCAACACGTGTGACTCTGGATGTGTTTGCACGTTACAGACGTGGTGACGTATTAACAGTTACAGGTATGTCAGTCGAGGGAGAAGCGCAGGCTAACTGCGTACGCGCCCTGGCCGGGGATGACTTCAGGAACGATCTGCGGATGCATCCATGCATGCTTGTGAATTGCGTGGTTCACGTGCGTTTGGTAAACGTAACGCCCGATGAACCATCCCATGGCGCCGCCCACCAGAATGTCGGATGCGAAATGGCGTTGCGCGGCGAAGCGTGAAAGACTGACGACGGTGGCAAGACCATAGGCGGTGATCGGCACCATGATCGTGTTGTGATACTCGTGCGAGATCAGCGAAGCGAGGGTCCAGGATTCTATCGCGTGACCGGACGGAAACGAGCCGCCGCCGTCGAAAAAGTGAGCCCTTTCGCGCGTCGCGTCGGGGCGCTCGCGCCCGAAAATGGGTTTAAGCACCTCGACGACAATGAGACTGTCGAGCAGCGCCTCGGTTCCCAGGATGCCGACTTCGCGTGGCTTCGGCTCATCGCGCCACACTCCGTAGGCGTAGAAGCCCGCGACCAGCGGGATCAATGTGTAGGTGGCCCCGACGTTCGAGATGCGATTGCCCCACGCGATCTGGCCCTTGCTGTTTTCGAAGGTGTCGATGGTGCGGTGATCGGTCGCGATCAGCGCGGCAGTTGCGGCCCCGAATCCCAGCCACCATTTAGCGTCCCCCTTATGCATGCGGAACGGGCTGGTCCAGATTTCTTTCTGGTCGAGAATAATATTCGCGACGAGCTTTTTGCCGAGGGGGACGAGCCGCTCGGTATCGTCGGGATAATAGATGCGATCGCGCGCGTCCTCGATCGGATTAAGCGTATCGTTCGGCGATGCGGGTGGGGTCTGCCCCGCTCCGGGCGATGAGGCCGGCGCGGAAGTCGCGTCAGGATCTGGCGGCGTTTGCGACAGCGCCAGAGGTGCGAGCATCAGTAACGCCGTCGCGACTCGCGTATACATCCTGATTGGTGGACTCTACCGCGCCGGTGCGCGTTTCAGTGTCCCTGGATTCAGGATTGCGTCGGCGTAGAACCCGGCGTATTCGAAGACGTACTTTGGCCGACCGTTTCGCGGACGCGATTGGCCACGTCACCAGCGCTCTCGCGGACGCGATTGGCCATATCGCCGGCATTCTCACGTACCCGATCGGCGGCTGACGACATGGTGTCGCGTGCGCGCTGCGTCGCGTCGGAGATCGATTCGCGAGCCTGATCGACGAATCGCGGTTGGAACAAGTACAAGAGACCGGCTCCGAGACCGAGTCCGCCGGCGACCAGTAGTCCGGTTTTCCATGCGCTACCGCCGGCGGCAGCTTCCGTGGCCGGCTCGGAAATGTTTTCGACGATGCGGCCGGTGGATTTGTTATCGCCCGTAGTGGCCACATCGGCCTGCGCGATGATGCCGGTGAGACGCTTTTCCGAGTCAACGACCGGAATGCGACGGAGTTGATGTTTGGACATGGCTTGCAGGACGTCGTCGTAATCGTCATCGGCGTTGCAGGTCACGACGTCGCGGCTCATGACGTCTTCGACACGCGCGTTGTAGTAGTCGCGCTGCTCGGCGACGACCCGCAAGGCGAGATCGCGGTCCGTAACCATGCCGATCACGCGCCGGTCGCCATAATCGGCAACGACCGGTACGGAGCCGACATCATTGCTTTTCATGATCATAGCCGCGGTAACAACGGTGTCACGCGGTGTGCAGCAGGCGGGGTCTGGGGTCATTACATCTCTGCAAGTCATATCAGCGGCTCCTTGGTAGCGGAATAATAGACGGCACGCTGCGGCCTGCAGCGGGCAGCCGTCAGTGAGATTGCCGGACGCCCCGGTATGTTTCGTTTAGAGGCCGGCGGCCTGCTCGACCAGCTTGCGCACAGGTGCGACGATGGAGATCAGAAGCTCTGCTTCCGGCTTCGAGGCCGCGTCGAGATCACTGCGCCACACCGCGACGATATTGTCCGCCGGCTTGCGTTTGGCGGCGATAGCATCGAGCGCTTCGAGTCCGACCGCCGCAACGCGGGAAACATTGGCGGAGACCGGAATGAGTTCGCGTAAAAGGAAGTTGCTGTTAAGCACCGGCCGCAGCCGCGCATCGTTGTCGCGCCACAGGAGCAAGTGTTCGCGATCGGTGTGCTGCTCTGCCATGCGGCTCTCCGCGGGAACGGCATCGACGAGGCGGTTGAGCGGCGTCTGCTGTGTGTAGTTGCGCGATCTTTCGCGCGAGTAGCCTTTCACGGGCTCGACCGCGGCGGCCAGGATCTCGAGAGCGCGCAGGTGTTCCGGCCCAGCTAGACGCTCGAGCATGGTGTGGGTACTCAGGCGATGTTGGAGGCCTACCCACTCCAGCCGCTCGCTTTCAATGTCCATGCGCCGGTACATGTCGGCGACGTCTGTCGTTGACGCGGGCGACCACAAGCGCTCCGCGATCACCGCCAGCCGCGGCCAGAGCCGGTTGTCGATATTTTCCGGGGTTGCATATTCTACCCACTCGGCCGCTTCCCCGCCGAGGATGCGTTTGGTCTGTTCGGGCGTAAGGTCGGAGGCGCCGTCAGCCAGAGGATCGACGGCATAGTGCTGCGCGGCGGAGTGCATGAGGTCCAGGTAATAACCGGCGGAGAGCAGACCGGAAAAGCCCATGCGCGCGGCCTCGGCCAGCGATTTCTGGCCGCGCCAGGATTGAATGACAATATTTTTCGGCAGCGCGGGGCTGAGGATTTCATCCCAGCCCTCCATGTGCTTGCCGTGTTTGGCCACGATGTCCTGCACGCGTTTGGTGAAGTACGCCTGCAGCTCGTGATTGTTCTTCATGCCGTGCGCGCGCATATACGCTTGAATCTGCGGGTTGGCGTCCCACTGCTTTCCGTTTACTTCGTCACCGCCGATGTGGAAGTACTCGTCGGGAAACAGGCCCGCCATTTCGCCGATGAAGGCGTCGAGAAACGTGTAGGTGGATTCGCGCGTGGGATCCATCGCGGGATCGAAGACGCCCCACTTGCGGATGATTTGATACGGACCGGGCGCGCTGGCGAGATCGGGATAGCCGACGAACCAGCTCGTGGTGTGGCCGGGCATGTCGAACTCGGGCACCACGCGGATGCCGCGGTCGCGCGCGTAGGCAAGCACCTGCCGCACCTGGTCCTGCGTGTAGTAATGACCGTCGGAGCCCATGCCCTGCAGCTTCGGGAAGCGCTTGCTCTCGACGCGGAAGCCTTGATCGTCGGAGAGATGCCAGTGGAACGTGTTGAGCTTTACGGCGGCCATGCCGTCGAGGGTGCGATAGACCACGTCGAGCGGCATGAAGTGTCGCGCCACGTCAAGGCTGAGACCGCGCCAGGCAAAGCGCGGCTGGTCGTCGATGCTGACGGCGGGTGCGATCCAGCCTTGCTCGCCTGGAACAACGAGCTGTAAAAATGTTTCGAGTCCGCGCAGAACGCCGAGCGGTTGGGGCGCGTCGAGGACCGCATGGGTGGCGTCGACGTTGAGGCGGTAGCTCTCGTCTTCGCCCAACGCTTGCACGGGCTCGCCCGCGTGGTCGCAGTGAATCGTGAAAGTAAGAAAACCCGTGGCCGAAGAAGCGCCGGGCGTTGCTCTGGCTTCGAGCGGCATGCCGGTGTTCTTGACCAGATGCTTGATGAAGCGCTGGGCAGCATCGTACAGGCGCGGTTCGGTGTATCCCATGAAGGTGTAGCGGAACGTCTGGTCGATCGTAAGCGCTCCGGCGCCGCGGGAGAGTTTCGCGGGAACCGGCATGAGGTCCAGCGATTGCGCGGCAACGGCGGTGAGCATGGCGAGAGTTGCGATGAGAAGGCGCATGTCTATTGTGATGGCGTAAAGTTGGGCGGCGCAAAAAACGACAGCGGCTTCAGCGACGTGATGTGCCACTTTTTGCCGCGCTTTTCGAGCACGCAGTGGATCGTTTCACGGCGGCGGACCAGCGGACCGACTTGCTGGATGCTGCTGATTTCGAGGAGCCAATCGAGGTCGACCTCGTGGTGCGTATCGTCGCCGCTATCGCGAAGGGGCTCGATGGAGCAGGCGACGTTGGCGGCGGCGACCATGGCGGTGATGTCGCGCTTGAGATCGTCGTAGCCGGGCATGTTGCGGTCGATGGGGCGCATGAAGGATTCGGGCTCGGCATTGGTGAGCGAGGACGCCATGGAACCGAGCAGGTCGCGGATGGCGGAGGGGGTCTGCGCGGAGGCAAGCGCCATGGCAGATGCCGCAAGTAGCACGAGTCTAAGTGCGGTAGCTGGCATTGATCTCGATGTACTTTTCGGTGAGGTCGCAGGTCCAGAAGGCGGCGGTGCCTTTACCGCGGCCGCCGATGAGGAAGCGGATGAGGACGTCCCGGTCGTCGAGCTTGGTTTTCAAATCGGTTTCGTCGAATTCGGCGGCGACGCCGTCGCGGCAGACGATCGTGCGCTGCAGTTCGATGGTGACTTTTGAGGGATCGAAGTCGACGCCGGAATTGCCGGCGGCCGAAAGGATGCGGCCCCAATTGGGATCGGAGCCCGCGATGGCAGTTTTGACGAGCGGCGAATTGGCGATGGCGCGTGCCATGCGCGCGGCGGCATCGTCGCTTTTGGCGCCTTGGATTTGAATTGAGATCAGCTTGCGTGCGCCCTCGCCGTCGCGCACGATTTGTTTGGCGAGATCCTGCATTAGAAGTCCGAGCTGTTCGCGGAACAGCGCCAGGCCGTTCTCGTCAGGCGCAATGGCGCTGGCTCCGTTGGCGAGCAGCACGACGATGTCGTTGGTGGAAGTATCACCGTCCACGCTGATGCGGTTATAGCTGTAGGTGGCCGCCTCAACCAACAGCGATTGCAACTGCTTGGGCTCGATGCGGGCGTCGGTAACGACGAATCCGAGCGTGGTCGCCAGCTGCGGCTGGATCATGCCGGAACCTTTTGTAAGGCCGGAAATTCGCACGCCCGCCCCGCCCACGGCGACGTCACGATGAGCCGTTTTCGCAACTGTATCGGTGGTCATGATGGCGCGCGCGACATCATCGAACCGCGATTCGGACAGACCGCCGGTCAGGCGCGGGATCGCGTTGGTGATGAGCGCGCCGTCGAGTTCGACGCCGATAACACCGGTGGATGCGGGGATCACCTGCTCGGCGGGACAGCCGAGTGCGGCTGCGACGGCTCGTGTCGTATCGCGCGCGACGTCATCGCCGGTGTGCGTCGCACAGTTCGCGTTACCCGCGTTGACGAGAATGGCGCGCGCGACACCGCGCGACTTCTTGATGTTTTTCTTGGCGAGCGTCACCGGCGCCGCCTGCACACGGTTCACTGTGAAAACGGCCGCGGCCGAAGCGGGCGTGTTCGAAACGATGAGCGCGAGGTCGTCCTGATTCGTTTTGCGAATGCCGGCGTAAACGGACGAGTATTGGTATCCGAGCGGAAGATTCAAGGTTCAGACTCCGAGTTTTTCATCACCGGCCAGCCGAGCACCGGGCAGGAAGGCTTCGGCTGTGAGACGCTTGCGGCCTTCGATCTGCAGTTCGAGAATTTCAAGAACGGTCGCGTTACCGCACGAGACGAACAAACGGTTGCCGTCGTTCCATATCGATCCCGCATTGCGCCGTGGCGGCACGTCGGCGAGGCGGGATCGCCAGATGTGGAGCAGTTGGCCGCGAAAGGTCGTGTATGTTCCGGGCCACGGCAGCAACCCGCGACAGCGGTTAAATATAATTTCGGCGCGCCAGTTCCAGTCGATGCGGCCGTCATCTTTTCTGATGATAGGCGCGGCTGTCGCCTGCGTATCGTCCTGCGGCTCCGGCGTGAGCGTGCCGGCTTTGAGTGCGCGTAGAGTTTCGACCAGCAAATCCGCGCCGGCTTCGGCCATGCGCGGCGCGATGTCGAGCGCGGTCTCTTCGGGGCCGATCGTTGTTTCCCACTTCAGCAGCATGTCGCCTGTGTCGAGGCCCGCGTCGATGCGCATGGTCGTGACGCCCGTGCGCGTTTCCCCGTTCGCGATGGCCCATTGGATGGGAGCGGCGCCGCGGTACTTGGGCAGTAGCGACGCGTGCACATTGATGATGCCGAGCGGCGCCAGATCGATGATCGCCTGCGGAATGATCTGGCCATAGCCCACGATGACCATCGCCGGCACATCGAATGCGCGCAGTTGCGCGACGACTTCAGGGCGGCGAATGCGTTCGGGCTGATAAACATGCAAGCCGAGGCGCAGCGCGGCTTCCTTTACCGGAGGAGCGGCAAGCGCGCCCCC
>JAICMB010000627.1 GCA_025929455.1 Bryobacteraceae bacterium
GGCGAGAAGTTCGGCTTCGATCTTCTGGCAATAGATCCGCGCGGCGGAGTTGCCGTTGATGCCGGCCATAGCGCGCCCACGCAGCGTGCCGTAGATGTGGATGGAGCCGCCGGCCACGATCTCGGCGCCAGACGCCACCGATCCCACCACCGTGACATCGCCCTCGGGAAAGATGATCGACTGGCCGGAACGCACGGGGCTGTCGAGCAGCAGCGAGGTCGGCGGCAAGCTCTTGGATCCGCTTTTTTCCTCAGCCGGCTGCTGCACCGGGCAGCTTCGCCCGCCGGAAATCAACGGAGGCATGTTCGAGGCCAGCGCCGCCGCATCCACGCCCTCGACGGCAAGCACGCGAATATTGCGCTTCTCCAGGCTCAGGAGGAGATGGGAGATCGCAGGACGGCTGAGATCGACCGCCGAGAGGTCGAGCACCACGGGCTTGCCGACGAAG
Organism: Bryobacteraceae bacterium; assembly: GCA_025929455.1. Next base: position 449 of record JAICMB010000627.1, read on the forward strand.
AAGCCGGGAGAACGCGAAAGCGTCTCGTCGATATCCGAAAGCCAGTCGACGATCGGCACGACGGGAGCGAAAACGAAGGCAACATAGGAGCGGCCGCGCAACCGAACCGCCGGGCGTACAGGCTCTGCTTGGGTGTCCATGACTGACGACTCGCCTTTGCTTACTGAAAAGTTACAGAGCGCCCATCATGGTTAACGCCTCTTTAATACTTTCTGGACGCGGGCGGGCCAAAGTCTGACAAAAACGTGGCCAACGCTCTCGCGCTGCGCGAGGCTCACAACGTGGGGTGGAAATCCGCCACGTGCGGCGCGACGGTTTGACGGCTGCCGCTGGCCTCTGCTCCGATCAGCGTTTCGCCAGACTGGACTCCGGCCGAGCCAATATCAGCTGCGAAGGAATCTCGTGACTTCTTCGAGAAATCGCGCGCGCGCAGGGTCGTGCTTCAAGATGAGATGATTGCGGCCCTCCAGGGCGATGAAGCGCGCGTTCGGAATATTGGCGGCGATCAGCCGGCCCTCTTCGAACGGCACGATGGCATCGTCCCTACAGTGCAGCACCAGGGTTGGAACGCGGACCTTCGGCAGCAACGCGACCACGTCGATGTCGTCGAATACGGCGCGCATTCGCTGCGCATTTTCAGGCGACGTCGTCATGCGCTGCAGATCGTTTAACCATTGCATCTGCTCGAGGCTGGCGCCGGGAATGAACAGCGATGTGAACAATTGCCGATAGGCCGGATTTTCGTTGGCCCAGCCGTGCCGAATCACGGCGTTGAACGTATCGGCCTGCTCGATCGCCTGTCGTGTTCCGCGTCGGCGAAGGCCGCGCGCGAAACCGCCATAGAGAACGAGGTGACTCACGCGTTCGGGATGGCGTGCGGCATAGGCGATCGAAATGGCGGCGCCCTGGGAAATGCCGAGCAACGAAAGGCGATCAATCCGGAGCGCATCGATGACACTTTCGAGATCGCGCATGAAGGCGTCGAGCGAGAGGTCGTCAACCTTCCAGTCGGAGAGGCCGCTGCCGCGCGCGTCGTAGCGGATGAGCCTGTGCCTGGCGGCAAGGCCGTGCAGGAAATGATTCCAAACCGGGCTTTGCCAGTCGAATTCGAGATGATTGAGCCAATTGGCGACCTTGACGAGGAGCGGCCCTTCACCGGTGCAGGCGTAAGCGATCTGAACGTCGTCCGCCGTCCGGCAAAAGCGCATGTCCTGCGATGTCGGCAGGGCGGCAGGGCCGTCCGCAGGCACCGAATCAGGAGGCAGCGGCGGGACAGACGCGTCTGCCTGCAAGGGAGCCTGGGCGGCGCGGCGCAGCACCCCGGTCGGTGTTGCATTGAATTCCTGCAGCCGTTTCTGTGCGCGATGAAACTGCTCATCGGCCTCGCGCCAACGTCCGGTCGCGCGCAGCAACCGAACGAGCGAAGCCTGCGCGTCCTCGTCGGCGGGCTCAAGCATACTGAGCGCACGCGCGTGGCGTAACGCTTCGTCGGGTGCGCCCTGGAGGCGCTCGACGAGTGTGGCCAAAAGTCGCGCTCGAAAAAGCCGCGTCTCCTCACGCTGGGCGGTGCACCAGCTATGAAACTCCTCGCAATCCGGCAGGTCGAGCTCCTCGAGGAAATCACCCTCCAGCGCCTCCGCGGCAGCACACAGCGCCTCCGTCGAGAGCGAGGCCATGCCCGCCCTGGCGGCATTGCGCAGCGACAGGATGTCGACGGTGACGCTGTCGTGATTGAGCTCGACATTGTCGCGGTCGGCGACGATCCCACGATCATCCGGCGTATCGATGATGGCCCGCAGCCGCGTCAGGCTCCATCGCAAGGCCGCGCGGGGATCGTCCGGCAGGCTCCAGAACATCGCGCAAATACGGCTGCGGCTGTGGGCGCGGGCCGTGACGGCAAGATAAGCGAGCAGCGCACGTGTCTTCTTCGATGGTGGAAGCTGTAATCTCGTCCCGTCGCGCTGCACGGCGAGCCGACCGAGCACGGAAATGCGTAGCAAAAGTCTGTCTCCCTGGCACGCGTGCCTCTAGCACCTGATGCGCTCGCAAGAAGCCGGTAAATGGACCCGCGCAAAAAATTTCTACGACAACATCTGATTTTTCTACACCCTCTACAACGCTTTTTCCAACGCCCCACCGGCAAAGACCACCCCGAAATTCGAAGCAGCACACCGAGGCGCATCAACCGGCCTCGGCGCCTCCAGGCAGGTTGCCGACGACGCTACACCCGGACACACAGGAGACCTTGATGAAACGGATCATTCTTGCCCCAGATACAATCTCGACAGCGAAGGCGGGCGACTCGTCAGCAAAACACGTGCACA
>JAICMB010000234.1 GCA_025929455.1 Bryobacteraceae bacterium
CCTTGCGCTGCTCCTGCGCGAGAAATTCTTCGATCGCGAAATCACGGGTAGAAATAGCCGCCTCGGCGAACGTGGCCATTTAAAAGTATCCCTCCCGCTTCTTGATCTCCATGGAGCCTTCCTGGTCGTAGTCGATCACGCGATTCTCGCGCTCGCTGCGGCGGAACGAGATCAGTTCTTCGATGATTTTGGGCACCGTATCGGCATCCGAGCGGATCGCGCCCGTGCAAGGCGAACACCCCAGCGACCGCATGCGGCACTTGATCATCTTCGGCTCCTCGCCCGGCAGCCGCGGGATAAACGGCTGCTCCAGCGTGATCAACTGCCCGCCGCGATCGAGTACCAGCCGCTCCTTCGCGAAGTACAGCGGCACCACCGGGATGCTTTCGACATGAATGTATTCCCAAACGTCCAGCTCGGTCCAGTTCGAAAGCGGAAATACGCGGATGCTCTCGCCCGGCTCGACCCTGGCGTTATAGATGTTCCAAACTTCCGGCCGCTGGTTCTTGGGGTCCCATTGCCCGCGCGTATCGCGAAACGAATAGATGCGCTCCTTGGCCCGGGACTTCTCCTCGTCGCGCCGCGCGCCGCCGAACGCCGCATCGAACCGCCCTTCGCGCAGCGCGTCAAGCAGGCTCTGCGTTTTCAAAAGCTGGCAGCAGCGCTGGGTTCCGATGGCAAATGGATTCGTGCCCGCCGCAATCGCTTCGGTGTTGGTGTGCACAATGAGGCGCGCGCCCACCTCGGCCGTGTAGCGATCCCGGAATTCGATCATCTCCCGGAACTTGTAGGTGGTGTCGATATGCAGCAGCGGGAACGGGATCGGCGCCGGATAAAACGCCTTCTGCGCCAGCCGGAGCATCACGGAGGAATCCTTGCCGATGGAATACAGCATCACCGGGTTCTGAAACTCGCTGGCGACTTCCCGGATAATATGGATGCCCTCGGCTTCCAGCATCCGCAGATGGCTTAACCGGCCCATGTCGAAATCAGCTTAACATGGCAATCTAGACATTGTCCATTAGGAAGTGGGGATTGCTGTCCGACAGCTTCGCAGGTGCCCCGGGTACAATGAAAAAATGCAGGCTACCGAAGCCGGAACCGGCTCTACAAAAGCGGTTTCGGCCGGCACGCGGGTCGCTTTCGGCGTTCTGGGGGCCATCAGCTTCTGCCACCTCCTGAACGACCTGATGCAGTCGTTAATCCCAGCCATATATCCAATTTTAAAGAGTTCATACCGCCTGGATTTTGGGCAGATCGGCCTCATCACGCTCGCCGGACAGATGACGGCTTCGATTTTACAACCCTTTGTCGGTCTGTACACCGACCACCGCCCCAAGCCGTATTCCTTGTCCATCGGCATGAGCTTTACGCTCATTGGCCTGGTGCTGCTTGCGGTGGCTCCGACGTTCGGCGCGCTCATTTTGGCCGTCGCTCTGGTTGGCGTAGGGTCGGCGGTATTCCACCCGGAATCGTCCCGCGTCGCGCGTATGGCGTCAGGCGGTCAGCACGGCCTTGCACAATCCGTGTTTCAGGTCGGCGGCAATGCGGGATCGGCCGTCGGGCCGCTGCTCGCCGCCTTCATCGTGCTCCCGCACGGCCAGCGCAGCCTGGCCTGGTTTTCGCTGGTAGCCCTGCTCGGCATCGCCGTCCTCGCAGGGGTCGGGTCGTGGTACAAAGCCCATCGCCGGGCTACCGCCGCGCGGCCCGCCGCTACTGTCCACGACCACCCTGCAATTTCGCGCCGCCGCACGGCGACGGCGCTCGGCGTTCTCGTTGCCCTGATTTTTTCGAAGTACTTCTACATTACGAGCATCACGAGCTATTATACGTTTTACTTGATCAGCAAATTCCACCTGCCTGTGCAAACTACGCAGATCTATTTGTTCCTGTTTCTAGGCGCGGTGGTGGCCGGCACGTTTATCGGCGGTCCGGTCGGCGATCGGATCGGCCGGAAATACGTGATCTGGTGCTCGATTCTCGGCGTGCTGCCGTTCACTCTCGCTCTGCCCTACGCCAACCTCTTCTGGACGGCGGTACTGACGGTGATTATCGGCGTCGTGATCGCGTCGGCGTTTTCCGCGATTCTTGTTTACGGACAGGAGCTGATGCCGGGCAAAATCGGCATGGTTTCGGGGTTGTTTTTTGGACTCGCGTTCGGCATGGGCGGCATCGGCGCCGCGCTGCTGGGGCAACTGGCTGACCATACGAGCATTGGGTTTGTCTATCATGTGTGCTCGTATCTGCCGGCGATTGGGTTGTTGACTGGATTTTTGCCGGATATTGAGCCGGCGCACCGCTTCCGCGCCGCGCGCGGTTAGCATCACGCCCCTGGATGACGTACACGTGTGGTGCGCGTTCGTGCCGGCGCGGGCCGTGGGGACAGCCAGCAGAGACTGGCTGTCCTACTTTTGTGTCATGCGGCTTGGGAGAAGGCGGTGAGGGCCCGTTTGGAGCCGCCCATGCGGTACAGTTTGGCACATTCGAGGCCGCCGCGGCGGCGGATAAACTGTTTGATTTCTGCTAGTTGAAAAACGAAGCCATCGGTGGCCGGCGCGTAGGGCGCGGGCGTGTAGGAGGTGTCGGCGTTTTTCATGGTTTCCTCGGCGGCTTCTTCGAACTCCGCCTGCTCGCGTTCGCGGCGCTCTTTCTGCAGCATGCGCAGACGGTCGTGGGCGCGCTCGTGCATGTTCCACTGGGGCTGCTCGTACATCGACATGCTGGCGAACTCCTTGGTGATGCGCCGCGACGGCGGCGGCGATGGCGAGGGCGGTGTTGACCTCCGCCTCGTTGTCGTCGGAGCCGAGATTTTCGTATTCGGCCTTCTGAGCCGTGATGGTATCGGCCCAGGCTTTGCCGCGGTTCACCTTCCAGGAGCAGTCGGCCATCACCTGGACGCACTGCTCTTCGTCGGGACCTTGCGGTTATGAGCGTCGATGAATTTCTTGAGGGCGAGGTCCTCGTTGGGCATGACGACGATCTGGCCGCTCATGCCGTGTCGGAGGGGTGAAAGGGACGAGCGCTTCTTGCTTTCGGCCGTTTTCGCGCCGGTGGACTTTCGCGCGTTCTCGCGATTGATTTCAGCTCGTTGTTAAGGGTCAGTGACATGGTGCAGTACCTCTGATACAGGAATACGGGAGGAGCGGAGCGGTGGGAGGGGCGAGGGGCTGTAAGTGGCGGGAGAGAGAGGGGATTGAGGTGCGGGGCGATGGTGACTCGAAGGCCACATGGACAGGCGGCGAAATGCGACCGCCTGTCCTACGGTTTTTGTGAGAGGTTCGCGGGCCCTGCGGTACGCTATTCATTGGACCGCCCGGCGCTCGTGAACATGGACCCCCTGCGCATCGTTTCAATCGGAGGCGGAACAGGGCTTTCCACTTTACTGCACGGCCTGAAAGCGTACGCGCCGGAGCGCGTCGACATCACCGCGATCGTGACCGTGACCGATGACGGCGGCAGTTCCGGCCGCCTGCGCCGCGAGTTCGACGTGCTGCCGCCCGGCGACATTCGCAATTGCATGGTGGCGCTGTCGGAAGACGAAGCGCTGATGGCCAAGCTGTTCCAATACCGGTTCGCGCAGGGGCGCGGGTTGAAGGGCCACAGCTTCGGCAACCTGTTTCTCACGGCGCTGGCCGACATTACCGGCGATTTTGCGCACGCCGTGCAGGTGTCGTCGGAAGTTCTGGCAAGCTGCGGCCGCATCTTCCCATCGACCGCACAAAACGTGGCGCTCGAGGCGGAACTCGCCAACGGACACATCGTGCGCGGGGAAACGCGCATCAGCCGCAGCCGCGCGCGCATCCGCCGCATCCGGCTGCACCCTGCGGCGGCCAAACCCGTCAAAGATACTCTGAAAGCGATCGAGCGTGCGGACCTGATCACGTTCGGGCCCGGCTCGCTGTTCACCAGCATTCTGCCGAACGTACTCGTGCAGGGCATCCCGCGCGCGATCAAACGCTCGCGCGCCGTGAAGGCGTATTACGTCAATCTCATGTGGCAGCCCGGCGAAACCATCGGCTTTAACGCGTCCGATCACGTCGGCGCCATCCACGAGCACGCGGGCGTCAAGCTGATCGACTACGTCATCGTAAACACGCGCGCCATTACGCCGCGGCAGCGCCAGAAGTACGCGCAGGAGCGGGCGTACCCCGTTCCGGTGGACCGCGACCGGCTGGAGGCGCTCGGGGTCGAAGTGATCGGCGCCGACCTGCTGGCTGACGGACCGTCGGTGCGCCACCGCCCGGAAGTGGCGGCGCAAATTGCAGTGGAATTAGCGGAACGTGGGAGGGCGCGGCGCATGCGGGCGACCGCATAGCCTCGCGCCTTAGCGCTTCACCGAAACATCAATGAAACCCGAGATCAACATCGTCATACTGGCGGCCGGGCTGGGCACACGCATGCGCTCGCGCCGCGCCAAAGTGCTGCACCGCGCGGGCGGCCTCACGCTCATCGAGCACGCGGTCAATACCGCCATGAAGATCACGCCGCCCGAGCGGATCACGGTGGTGGTGGGGCATCAGGCCGAGCAGGTACGTGAGGCGCTGGGCTCACTGCCTGTTTCGTTCGTGCAGCAGACGGAGCAGAAGGGCACCGGCCACGCGCTGCTGGTTTGCCGCGGATCGCTGCAGACGCGCCCGGGTTTTGTCGCCGTGATGTACGGCGATGGGCCGCTGCTGTCTGAAGCCACGCTGCGCCGTTTGATCGAGACCGAAATTGCGCAGCACCGCGCGAATCCGCGCGTCGCGGCGACGCTGATCACGACGATTCTTCCGGACCCAACGGGCTACGGGCGCGTGCTGCGCGATGAGGAAGGCTACGTCACGCAGGTCATCGAGGAGAAGCCCGCGACCGCGGAACAGCGCAAGCTCAAGCTCGTCAACTCCGGTATCTACTGCTTTGAAGCCGCGGCGCTGTGGAAGCACATTGGCGAGATCGTGCCCAACGCCGCGTCGGGCGAATACTACCTCACCGACATGCCCGAGATCTTCTACGCCGCAGGCCTGCGCGTCGTGCCCGTGCACGTCGAGGACACCACCGAACTGCACGGCATCAACACGCGTGTGGAACTGGCAGCGGTGTACCGCATCTTCCGCGACCGCAAGGTGCTCGACGCCATGCTGAGCGGCGTCACCGTGGAGAAGCCCGAGACGGTATCGATTGACGTCAACGCGCGCATCGGGATGGACACCGTTGTGGGGCCATTCGCGCAGATCCTGGGCAACACCGTCATCGGCGAGAACTGCCGTATCGGCGCGTGCTCCATCGTGAAAGATTGCGAGCTTGCCGACGGGGTCGTGATCGAGCCGTTCACGTCGCTCGCCGATTCGCGTGTGGAGGGCGGCGCGCATATCGGCCCGTTCGCGCGTTTGCGTATGAACAACGTCGTTGGCGAGGGCGCGCATATCGGCAACTTCGTCGAGCTGAAGAAAACTCACCTCGGCGCGGGGGCCAAGGCGAGCCATCTCACGTATCTGGGCGACAGCGAAGTCGGCGAGAACGTCAATATCGGGGCGGGCACGATTACGTGTAACTACGATGGCATTCGTAAGCACCAGACGCGCGTCGGCCCCGGCGCGTTCGTGGGCAGTAACTCCACGTTGGTGGCGCCCGTGGAGGTCGGCGCGGGCGCGTACGTGGGCGCGGGGTCGGTGATCACGGAGGTCGTGCCGCCGGAGGCGCTGGCGCTGGGTCGCGGCAGGCAGGTTGTTAAGGAAGGGTGGGTAGGGAGGAAGAGGGCGAAGAAGTAGGCAGTATGCGGGGGCGGACGAAGCGGGTCTGGAGACCCGCTGCGGGCTGAAAGCCTGCCCCACGTTCATGTGAGGGCGACGGCTTCGAGGTCTATGACGCCGTGGCGGTCGCCTTC
>JAICMB010000496.1 GCA_025929455.1 Bryobacteraceae bacterium
CCTCTCGCCGAAGCCGTCCCTGCAAATGCGCGCAGCGCGGAATTCCTTGTAAACACAGCCCTTAAGAGGCAGAGTTTTCGAAGGATGGGCCATGCCGGCGCTTCGCTTTCGGCATGGAAGGGATGAAAACGGAGGTGCGGCAGTTCGAAATATCCAGCATCGCGGCGCGAGCCGCAACCGGCAAAAAGCGACCGGTCGCGCCACCCTGGGTGAATCGGCAAGTGGTGCAATTGCTCAGCATAGCGGGAGAAGTTTTCTAGGGACTGGCCGGGCGGACGGACAGGCAGCGGAGACTGGCTGTCCTACTGATCGTGCGTGGAGAGCGACGTTGGTGGTGATGGCGAAGCTGCCATTTTCGGGGAGCGTCGTGAAGCCGAGTCCATCCTGAATCCGGGGCATCGTGCGGCGGCGGACGGGGGAGGACAGGCAGCGGCCTCTTGCTACGATGATCCCATGCGCGCGCAACCGCTGATCGCCGTCAAAGACGTCGAAGCCAGCAGCGGTTGGTATCAGCGCCTGCTCGGCTTGCGGAGCAACCACGGCGGCTCCGCATATGAACAGTTGGTCTCAAACGGCCAACTCATTCTTCAACTACACAGCTTCGAAGTAGAACACCACCACGGCCGTATCGGCGATCCGGATGACAAGCCGTACGGTAACGGCGTGTTGTTGTGGTTTGAAGTCGACGACTTCGACTCAGTGATGCAGCGCGCCGCCGAAATGCGAGTCAACATTGTCATGCCTCGCCATCGCAACCCTCCAGAAGGCGACGGCGGCCCCAACCATTGGGAGTGCTGGATCCGTGATCCGGACGGCTACGTTGTGGTCGTCGCCAGCCCTTACGGCACCGCCGATGGAAGTTGGCGGCCGGACGGGAATCCCTTCGACGCAGCGTCCTAGAGCCGCGACCCGCAGTATTATTACGCGCCGACCGGCTGCGGCGCCGGCGTCACCACCGTCAGCCAGCCGAAGCGGTCTTCGGCGCGCCCATTTATGACGTCGAAAAACGTCTTCTGCAACCGCTCTGTAATGGGCCCGCGGCTCCCCGCGCCCACCGTGATGCGGTCCACCGATCTAATTGGGGTGATCTCGGCGGCGGTGCCCGAGAAGAATACTTCGTCGGCGATGTATAGCATCTCGCGCGGCACGATCGTTTCGACGATCGGAATCCCGAGCGTTCCCGCAAGCTGGATCACCGTATCGCGTGTGATTCCCGGCAGCACCGACGCGCCCAGCGGCGGAGTGAAGATCTTCCCGTCCCGCGCCAAGAAAATGTTTTCGCCGGAGCCCTCGCTCACGTAGCCGGCCTCGTCGAGCGCGATGCCCTCCGCATATCCGTTGACCTGCGCCTCCATGCGGATCAACTGCGAGTTCATATAATTTGCGCCCGCCTTCGCCAGCGCCGGCAGCGTGTTCGGAGCGATGCGCGTCCAGCTTGACACGCACACGTCCACGCCGTTCGCCAGCGCCTCATCGCCGAGATACTTGCCCCATTCCCAGCACGCGATGTACACGTTGACGGGATTGTTAAACGGCAGCACGCCCACATCGCCGTATCCGCGCAACACGATCGGCCGCAGATAGCACGAGCGCAGCCCGTTCACGCGCACCACCTCGCACATGGCATCCGACAATTCGGCCGCGTTGAAGGGAACATCCATGCGATAAATGTGCGCCGAATCAAGCAGCCGCCGCACATGCTCGCGCAGCCGGAACACCGCGGGCCCCGCCGGCGTGTCATAGCAGCGGATGCCCTCGAACACCGAGCTGCCGTAGCTGGTCACATGCGCGAGGACGTGGATGCGCGCCTCGTCCCACGGGATCATGCGTCCGTCGTTCCAGATATGCTTAGTCGGCTGCAGCATGTTCAAATTATAGCGAGGGGGCGTTTTCGAGCGCTCTTTACGGGAATGCAGACGCCAAAACGATGTACGGCGCTGGCGGCCGCGGCGTGCTTTGCCGCCGCGCAGATGTACGCGGATGTTTATCCGCCCCAACCCGGCTGGAATCTCTTCTCAAAACAACACGACATACAACTCGGCCGCGAAGCATCGGCGCAGGTCGACAAACAAATGCGCGTGGTGCAGAACCCGCAGCTCGACGCCTATATTACGCGTATCGGGAACATTCTGCGCAAATCGCCGCATGCGGGCGACTGGCCCTTTGAGTTTCACGTCGTCTACGACAAGAATATCAACGCCTTCTCGCTGCCCGGCGGTCCCGTTTACATCAACACGGCGACCATCGAAGCCTGCGACAACGAAGCGCAACTCGCGGGCGTGCTCGCTCACGAAATGTCACACGTCGTGTTGCGCCATGCCACGCACCAGGCCACCAAAGCGAACTTGCTCGCGCTGCCCGCCGCTATTCTCGGCGCGAGCGGCAGCCTGCTGGGCGTGCTCGCGTCCGCGGGAATTCAGCTTACCCAGCTGCATTTCTCGCGTGAAGACGAAGCGCAGGCCGACTACAACGGCGTGCTTATCATGGCCGATGCCGGCTACAACCCGCTCGAACTCGCGAATTTTTTCGAGAAGCTTGAATCCGGGCAAGGTGGCGGGCGCGCGGCGCAGTTTCTCTCCGATCACCCCAATCCCGGTGACCGCGTGCAAGCGGTTCAAAAGGAAATTCGCGAGTTGCCGCACAAGCAGTACACCGACTCCATCACCGGCCAGTTCGCCGCCATGAAAACGTTAACGGCGCGCATCGCAGCGCCGCCCGCCGGAGCCGCCACCGCGCAAGGCGCCGCCGCGCTGGGCTCCGCCAACATGCGCCCGAGCGATCGTTTTGTCACCTACAAAGCCCCGTGGTTCTCGCTCGAATATCCCGACAACTGGCAAGTCTATGGATCGCAGGACAGCAATATGGTGACGATCGCGCCGCGTGACGGCGTAGTCTCCTCCGGCAACTCCAGCGCGGTCGGGTACGGCATCGAAGCGAGCTTTTATTTCCCCACCGGCGACACCATCGACGTGCGCCGCGATAGCCAGGCGCTCATCGATCAACTGCGGCACTCTAATACCGGCCTGAAAATCGAGACCGAGGCTCACACGGTGGACGCCGGCAGCGACAAAGGACTGTCGACCGTGCTCGCCGGGCCGTCGCCGTTCCGCGGCGAAACCGAAGTCGACACCGTCATCACGGTGCCGCGCCCGCAAGGGTTGTTCTATCTGGTCTTTATCGCCCCGCGCAGCGAACAACGCACACTCGAACCAACTTTCAACCGAGTGCTGCGCTCGCTGCGTTTTTCACAATGAATTACGACGCAATCTTATTCGACTTTGACGGCGTACTCGTCGATAGTGAGCCGATCCATTACCAATGCTGGAGCGAAATCCTGGCGGACTTCGGTCTCACCATCGACTGGGACACGTACGCCGCTACGTGCATCGGCATCTCCGACCGCATCATGCTCGCGCGCCTGTGCG
>JAICMB010000067.1 GCA_025929455.1 Bryobacteraceae bacterium
CCTCGCAACTTTACGGCATTGCGGGATGGGATCCCGCCGCGATCTCGATTGCAGTTGCTGCCCTCGCGCTTGCCGCGTTCATAGCGGCGCTGGTCCCGGCCATGCGCGCCGCCACCATCGACCCCGCAAACGCGCTCCGCAACGAATAAGGTGACCCACGTGGCGCAACCGGTCGCCTTTCGCCGGTTGCGATTCGCGCCGCGCCAGACAAATCTCCTCCCCCTCAAAACTGCGGCCGTATCCGCAGCGCCGGCTCCGGCCGCGGCGCGCCCTCGCTCAAATCCGATGCCACCATGTCCTTCGCGAACGTATCCAACTCGCGCGTCAGCGACAGCGCGTACACCTTCTGTGAAGCCGTAAGCTGATAGCTCGCCGGCGGCACGTCCCTGCCCCGTTCTATCAACTCGTAATAGCTACGGTCCCCCGATTCCGGGTCTTCCAGCCCGCTGCGCAGCCCCGCGAAAAAATCCTGCATCACCGCCATGGTCGAGCGATACCGCACCCAACGATGGTTGTCCCACGTCATCGGCGTCGGCCGCCCGTCGTCCACGCCGTACAAAAAATGATCGATGAGTTTCCCCGCGGCTTCGGCGCCGTATCCGGCCACTTGCTTCACCGTCGCAGCCGGCATGTTCAGGTTCAATCCGCCCTGCTCTTTGCTTAGATAAATGTGCGCGATGCGGTCGCGATATCCCGGCGCCATCGCCTGCAGGTTGTCGTTCCAGTTCACCGCCGCATCGAAAATGGCGCTGATAAAACCGCCCGCCGCGCGCAACGCCCCATGCGGGTTAAGCCGCATCCAATAGTGCGCCACGCCGCTGCGGTTCGTCTCCGGCACCCAGACACGGTCCGATGCCGCGTCGCGATCGGGCCGCAAATCTTGCAGATCGAGGCCGAACGTTGGATGCGTCGGCAGCGGCTGATCGAAGATGCTGAGCGGGAAATTGCTCGTGATGCCGCCGTCGGAGAACCACACCGGCTCCGGCCGCCGCGGTTCGTCGGGCGCAATCGAACCGCCTGGCACGGGTTTCGTGGGTGCGGGCTCATCCCAACCGCGGCGGCGGCGCGTCCAATCGATCGCGTACAGCGGCACAGCGCAAAACAGCAGTGGAAAGCTCAGGCTCAGCCGCGTTGCGAACACCACCGGCAAATCGTCCGCGCGTGGCAGCGCTCGAAACCCGCTGGTGTCGATGTCGTCGCCGTGCGGGTCCGGCGTGTAGGAGTGCGCCTCCATCCAATCCACAAGCTCCGCCGGAAAAAACGCGCGCATTTCTGAAGGAGAAAAGAAAAACTCACCCGAGCGAAAGGGCAGTGTATACGGACGCCCATACGTGAGCGATGTCGTGATCATTTCCAGGCGAATGCCCGCCGCGCGCAGGTCGCCGAAAGTGAGCGGCCGGTCCGTCAAACCCGCGAGCGCATTGATATGCCCATGCAGCCATGCCGCCAGCACATCGCCCGTGCACAATCCGAAGCGGTGCCCCGGCAAGCGGCCGATGCGCAAAACGGTGCCCGCGATGGCGGACGCAATCGCGCCTGCGAGCGCGACGATCGCGCCGAGCACCGCGCCGCCGGCAGGATAGTTAGGCCGCGTCATCCAGATCACGAGCGCGCCCGGTATGGCGCCGACGAGCAAATCCAGCCACAACGTCTTCGCCAGCTCAATCAGCCGCAACGGCCAGTTCTTAATCAAGAACGCCAGCGAGATGCGAAACAGCCCGCGCATGCCGCGCTGTGGCTGAAAAAGATTCAGCATCTTGGAGCGGCCATTCTTCTCGCGCGTGCCCAGCTCGACCGGAATTTCGCTCAGTTTTTCGAAAACGCTCTCACCTTTGGCACGCCTGTATTCCGCAGCGGCCGTAAATGCGGCGGCAATCGCGCCCGCCGATGTCCCGCCGATCGACTGAAAGCGATAGTTCTGCGCCAGCCGGCACACCGCCCCCGGATACACGATGCCGGAGGTCACGCCGCCCTTCATAACGATGTCGCACAGACGGCTGGCGGACAAATAATCGATGGCGGACGGCATGGATGCAGGCTAACGCGCGGATGCGGTGGAGCGGCCGGTCTTGCGGGCGACTAATCCGGATAAATCTATCTGGATATCGTATACTCAGAGAATGCTCTCGCAGACCGCCGAATACGCCTTGCGCGCCATGGTCACGCTCGCGAGCGCCCGTGGGCCGGCGCTCACCGCCCAGGAGATCGCGCTGGAATCGCACGTTCCGCTCGATTATCTCTCCAAGGTTCTGAGTTCGCTCTCGCGCGCGGGACTGGTGCACTCGCAACGCGGGCGCGGCGGCGGCTTCCAGCCCGCGCGCCCTCTGAGCGAGATCACGGTGCTTGACGTCGTCTCGGCGGTCGACCCGCTGCGCCGCATAAAGACCTGTCCGCTCGGACTCACCGCGCACGGCGCGAATCTTTGTTCGCTCCATCGCAAGCTGGACGATGCGGTTCGCTCGGTCGAGGAAGCATTCGCCGCCGCCACGATCGAATCGCTGCTAGAGGAGCGCTGTACAGAGGCCTGCCATGCGGCTGCACTATAAACTTCTGCTCTGTCTGGTTCCCACAGCCATCGCCATCGCGGGACTGAGCCGCTCCGTCATGCTGCCGCTCGAGGATGACGCGATTCGATACGCGGAAGCGCCCGTCGATGACGCCGTCAGCACATTACAAAAGCGCGTCGACAGCGGCGACGTAAAACTGAAATACGACGATCAGTTCGGATATTTGCGCTCCGTACTCGATGGGCTGAAGCTCTCCACCGCATCGCAGGTTCTGGTGTTTTCCAAAACCAGTTTTCAGGCCTCGCGCATCGCCCCGCGTACGCCGCGCGCGCTGTATTTCGGAGACAACGTAGCGGTCGGGTTCGTGCGCACCGGCGACGTTCTGGAGTTTGCGGCGCCCGATCCCAAGCAGGGCGTTCAGTTCTACACGCTGAGCCAGACGCCCGTCGAGCATCCGCATTTCGACCGCCGCGACACCTGCCTGCAATGCCACCAGGGCTCTGCAACGCTGGGCATCCCCGGATTGCTGGTGCGTTCCGTCTTTCCAGACCGCACCGGCATGCCGATCATGCGCGCGGGCGGGTTTATTACCGACCATCGCAGCCCATTAAAAGAGCGCTGGGGCGGCTGGTACGTCACCGGAACAACCGGCAGCCAGGTGCACTTGGGCAACGCCATCCTGCCCGATGGGCAAGCCACGCCGCCCGTCGAAGGCAGCCAAAACGTGACCGATCTGAAGCCTTTCATCGACACCGGCGCGTACTTGACTCCGCACAGCGATATCGTCGCGCTGATGACGCTGGAGCATCAGACGCAGATGGAAAACTACATGATCCGCGTAGGCTGGGAAGCGCGCCTCGCGCTGGCGCAAAACAAAGCACTGAACGAAGCCGCGGGCGATCCCCCGGATCAAATCAGCGATTCGACGCGCCATCGCATCGACACCGCCGTCGAAGATTTGATCGAGTACATGTTCTTCAACGGTGAAACCGTGTTGACGTCGCCCATCAGGGGCACCTCCGGATTCACGGAAGAATTTGAGAAACTCGGCCCGCGCGATTCCAAAGACCGCTCACTGCGCGATTTCGATTTGAAAACGCGCATGTTCCGGTACCCGTGCAGCTTTCTCGTTTACAGCGAGACATTTAACAACATGCCGGAAATAGTAAAAGAGCGCCTTTATCGCAGAATGTGGGAGGTGCTCACGATGCAGGACACCTCTCCGAAATTCGCGCATTTATCCGCGGACGACCGCAAAGCAATTCTCGAAATTCTGCTCGATACCAAAAAAGACCTGCCGGCGTATTGGCGCCAAAGTCCGGCCGCGGCACCCCAAACGTAGTGGAGCGCCGCCCAGGTTCCCGTCATCCTGCAAGGAACTGTGATACTATCCCTCAACATTCGCTGATTTGAGGGGCATATAAACGCCGCTCGCTTAGAGGGGGTCAGCATGACGGGGATCAGCCATCCATTTGCCCGTCCGGCAATGAATGCCGGCGGCAAACCTCAACATACAAAAAGGAGATCAGGAGCAATGCGCGAAAAGCTGCAATCCGCACGTGGGGATGTGTGCCGTCGTGGCGTTATAAGCGCGCTGGTATTGGTCGCGGCCGTTTCAATTTCGACCGTCACTTCGCCGGCTCAAGTTCTGTATGGCTCAATCGTGGGCAACGTAACCGATCCCAACGGCGCGGTCGTGCCGAAGGCGCCGGTTACGACCACCAATCAAGCGACGGGCGTAACAAGCTCGGCAATCACCAACGATACGGGCTCGTATAGCTTCGTTACTCTACAGCCCGGCACCTACACGGTCAAGGTGTCGATGACCGGGTTCAAGACCTTCGAGCGGCGAAACCTTGTGGTGGAAGCCAACAACATCACGCGCACGGATGTGAAGCTCGAAGTCGGCAGTATCGAACAGTCCATCACGATCACCTCGGAGGCTCCGGCGCTGCAAACGGACCGTTCCGAAACACGATCCGATGTAACCACCGCGGAACTGGAGAACCTCCCGGTTCCACCCGGACGCAATTACCAGCAGCTCTATCGCGCGCTGCCGGGCTTTTCGCCTCCGTTCAATTCCCACTCCATCCCGACGAATCCATCGCAATCGCTCGAATTTCACGTGAACGGAACCAGCGATGACCAGAACAATACCCGCATCGACGGCGTCAGTTCCACCACCGTGCAACTGCCGCACGTCGTCTCATATATTCCGGCTCTCGAATCGATTCAGGAAGTGAACGTCGTGACCAGCAGTTTCGATGCCGAGCAGGGACTCGCCGGCGGCGCTTCCATCAACGTGCAGATCAAAAGCGGCACCAACCAGCTACATGGCTCGGCATTCGAATATCACACCGACCAGCATCTGCAGGCGTGGCCGCAGGAGGTTCCGCCTGGCCAGTCCGAAAAGCCGAAAGCCATCTATAACCAGTTCGGCGGCACCGTCGGCGGGCCGATCAAGAAGGACAAACTGTTCTACTTCGCGAGTTACGAAGGGACTTTCGACCACCGTAACGTGCAGAAGAAGTTCACGGTTCCGACCGACGCGATGAAGAATGGCGACTTCTCGCAATTCCTCTCGCAAGGCATCACGATTTACAACCCGTACACCGACAACCTGGGAACGACGCTGGCCGACCCATCACAGCGTGTTCCGATGGCGGCGCCTGGCGATCCACGCTGCAATACCGCGACAAACCCGGGCTGTTTGAATATCATCCCGAGCAGTCTTCTGAATACGCCCAGCGGGCAAATCGCGCAGAAGATGAATTCGCTGTGGCCGGATCCGAATCTCCCCGGCGTATCGAACAATTACTTCGCCTCGGGTGCTTTCGGCTTCGATCGCAACACACTCGATACAAAGGTGAATTGGAACGTGAACGAGAAGTTCAACGCCTTCGGGCGCTTCAGTTTCCTGCACTATCTCGACACCACGCCCACGGCGTTCCAGGCTCAGAAGGCGCAAGGGCCGCCCATCGGCGGCACCAGCAACCCCGGTCAGGGCAGCGGGAACACCTACAGCACAACCTTCGGCGCGACGTACATCTTCAGACCGAATTTCGTAATGGATGCCTATTTCGGTTTCACTCTCCAGGGCACCAACTCCGAACAACTCGGCCTGGGAACTAACACCGGCTCGGACGTGCTCGGGATTCCCGGGACGAACGGCGCGAGAAAGTTCGAGAGTGGGTGGCCGGAATTTGAACTCAATGGATTTACAACACTGGGCAATAGCGTCAACTATATGCCCTATTACCGCCACGATCCGCAATATCAGTACGTCGTGAATTTCGATTGGATTCACGGCAAGCACGATATTCGGTTCGGCACCGATATCTACCGGCAGGGACTGAACCAAACTCAGGCGGAGTGGATCGGTGGCGGATCGTTCTATGGAGCGCAGGGCGGCTTCCACTTTGGGCCACAGACCACCTCGCTCTGCCAGGATCCGCCGAATTGCAGCAATGGCACCGGAACCAACCGGGCGAACAGCTATGCCGCATTTCTATTGGGCCTGCCGGACCAGGCGAGTAAGTCGCTGCAGTTCCCCGACGAGTATCACATACGCTCCATGCTGTACAGCGCCTATATACGCGACCGGTGGAACGTCACGCCGCGTCTGACCGTCAATTACGGCGTGCGCTGGGAGTATTTCCCTTATCCGACTCGCACCGATCGCGGACTCGAACGCTACGACCCCACCATCAACAAGGTTCTGATCTGCGGCATGGGACAAGTGCCCGATGGCTGCGGGGCCGATATCAGCACCAAGCGTTTTTCGCCGCGCCTTGGCATCGCATACCGCGCCACGGACACTTTTGTCATCCGCGCGGGTTTCGGCATCACCAACGACCCATACGAAGGCCTGGAGCTGATGCGGAACAATTATCCGATTATGGAGCCGTTCGGGCTACAACCGCCCAACGATTTTACTCCGGCGACCACGCTCGCGGTCGGTCTTCCACCGATCTCCGCGCCCGTGATACCAAGCAGCGGGATTCTCGATCTGCCGCTCAATGTCGGTTTCGAAGGCCAGCCGAAGGACCTACACCGTGGCTACATCGAGTCATGGAACCTGACGTTACAAAAGGAACTGGGCAAGGGATTTACGGCCCAGGCCGGCTATGTCGCGACGCGTTCCATCCGGCAACTCGGCTTCATCGATATCAATGCCAGCCAGGTGCCGTACACCAATCAGGCCACGGAACCCCTATTCCAGCAATGGGGGCGCACGGCGGCAACCACATTTCTGGAACCGCTCGGCACGGGTCACTACGACTCACTGCAGGCATCGCTCAAACGCCGCTTCAGCGCCGGGCTGATGCTGAACGTGAATTACACCTGGAGCAAGTCGATCAACTTCGTCGATGCCAGCTCCGGCACGCCCTACATTCAGTCGCAGCAGTTCCTGAATATGAATCGTGCGTTGACGGGCTTCGATATCCCGCACAATCTCGCGATTACGAATCTTTGGGAGCTGCCGCTCGGAAAGAATAAGAGGTGGCTGGATAACAGCGGCGCGCTCACGAAGGTTGTGTCTGGATGGCAAATCAATAACCTGGTCAGCCTTTTCACCGGCACTCCGTTCACCGTTACTGGCTCGTGCGGCGCCGGCTGGCCGGGCAACTCACCGACCATGACGAACATCTTCGGATCGCCCAAGAGAATCGGCGACAAGTCCGGCTACTGGTACGATCCGCTGGCATTCGGGCAGACCTACGATCCGAACAATCCGGGCTCCTGTCTCGAAGGCGCGCTCGGCAACTCGGGCTTCAACAACCTGCGTGGCCCAAGCGTTTTCAACTGGGACATCGGCGTGTTTCGCGATTTCCCGATCACCGAGCGTCTTCATCTGCAGTTCCGCGCGGAGTCGTTCAACTTCACGAACACGCCGCACTTCTGCAATCCCGACAGTGACCTCGGAGATGCGAACGCGTTCGATCCCAAGACCGGACGCGTTACCGATCCGGGCGCGTTCATGACCTTCGACAACGGCGTCTGCGACTTGGCGCGAGCCGGCGTCGACCAGCGTCAATTCCGCTTCGGCCTGCGCTTCCAGTTCTGAGCACAGTGGGGCAGGCAGTCTTGCTGCCTGCCCTTTCGTTGTTAGACTCGCTAACGGAAAACCGAATCGCACACAGACCCTACTGCATCCAGTGGAGCAGGCATGAACGAGCACAAGATACTCATCGCAGGCGGCGGTATGGTTGCGGGGTACGCCGCAAAAGAATTTTCAGAACGCGGTTTGAAATCAGGCGACCTCGCCATCATCTCCGCCGACACCTTCCTTCCTTATGAGCGCCCGCCGCTGTCAAAAAGCTTTCTCGCCGGCAAAGACACTGAAGACAGCATCCGCATCAACGAGCAGGATTTCTACAACAGCCACGGCATCGAGGTCAAACTCGGGCAAACCATCTCCGCAGTTGACCCCGCGCGCAAGCGCCTGAAGCTCGCCTCTGGCGACGAACACGGATACGAAACGCTGATCGTCTCCACCGGCGCGCGCCCACGCACGCTAACTGTCCCCGGTGCGAACGTCGCCAACGTGCATTATCTCCGCTCGGTTGACGATTCGAAAGGCATTCGCAAAGCGGCTTCGCAAGCCAAGCGCGTCGTTGTGGTCGGCGGCGGATTCATCGGCATGGAAGTCGCGGCCGTTTTAGCGCAAGAAAACATCGAGACAACCATGGTGCTGCGCGGAGGGCGTATCTGGCAGAGCTTCTTCACGCCGCGCATGTCTGAATTTTTCGAAACCTACTACAGCACGCGCGGCGTTCGCTTCGTGAAAAATGCATCGATAAGTGAGCTGCGCGGTGACGGCGGTGTGAATGCGGTGGCGCTCGACGGCGGTCAAGCGATCTCATGCGACATGGTCGTCGCGGGCATCGGTGTGACGCCCGTTATAGACCTACTCGCGGGGAGCGGTGTCGAGATGGACAACGGCGTGGTCGTCAACGAGTATTTAGAGACGAACCAGCCCGGGATTATGGCGGCGGGCGACGTCGCAAATTATACCGATGTGCTGTTCGGCAAGCGCCGGCGCGTCGAACATTGGGACAACGCGGTTTCACAAGGCCAGCACGTTGCCCGCACTCTGACGGGCGACCGCGCACCGTTTAAACACGTGCCGTACTTTTTCTCCGATGTGTTCGACCTTTCCTACGAATTCTGGGGCGATCCCGCGGGCGTCGATGAAACTATTCATCGCGGCGATCTGTCGAGCAACAGCTTCAGCGTCTGGTGGCTGAAGCAGCAGACATTGGTCGCGGCGTTCTGCATGAATCGCCCGGACGAAGAGCGCGAGTCCGCGCCGAAGTGGATCGAAGCGAAGCAACGAGTCTCGGCGGCAAAACTCGGCGACGGCTCACAAAGCATCACCGCGGCAGCAGAGAAATAGGCGTCAGGCGGACACGGTCGCAGCCAGCACCTGCTCCATTTCCGCCTGATACTGCTTCAGGTAATCTTCGTTTTCCGCTTCAAAACGCATGACCAGCGCGGGCTGCGTGTTGGATGCGCGCACCAGGCCCCAGCCATGCGGGAAGCGCACGCGCACACCATCGATATCCACCACCGGGTACCGGCTCTTAAAATAATCGGTTACGCGCGCGACTACATCGAACTTGACCTCGTCAGGGCAGTCGACGCGAATCTCGGGCGTAGACACCATCTGCGGTATATCCGCTAACTGGGCCGAGAGCGGCTTGCCGGATTTCGAAACGATCTCGATCAGGCGGCACGCCGCATACAGCGCGTCGTCGTAGCCGTAGTAACGGTCCGCGAAGAACATGTGGCCCGACATTTCGCCCGCGAGTTCCGCGTGCTCCTCTTTCATTTTGGCTTTGATCAGCGAGTGCCCGGTGCGGTACATGATTGCCTTTCCGCCCTCTTTCGCGAGTTCGTCGTACAGCACCTGCGAGCATTTCACTTCGCCGATAATCGTCGCGCCCGGCTTGCGCTTCAGGATCTCGCGCCCGTAGATCAGCAGCAGCATATCGCCGTAGATCACGTTCCCGTGCTCATCGACGGCGCCGATGCGGTCGGCATCGCCATCGAACGCAATACCCAGGTCCGCTTGCTTGTTGCGCACGGCCTCGATTAGCGCGTTCAAATTGGCGGGCACGGTGGGATCGGGATGATGGTTCGGAAAGCGGCCATCCATCTGGAAGAACAACTCCGTCGCATCGACGTTCAGCTTCGCAAAAATACGCTCCATCACAGGACCTGCGGTGCCGTTGCCGGCGTCGGCTACCAGGCTCACCTGTCGCGGCAAGTCCTTAAACTGCGATGCAATCTCGTCGACATACGGCGCAACGATATCGTAGGAGCGCTCGCTTCCGCTGCCGTTTTCAAAATCGCCGTTTTCGATAAGTTGCCGCACCTCCTGAATCGTTTCGCCGTGCAGCGCAGTCCCCGCAGAAACGGTTTTGAAGCCGTTATATTCCGGCGGATTGTGACTGCCCGTGATCATGATGGCGCCATCGGCCTTAACGTGCTGCTCCGAGTAGTAAAGCAGCGGCGTCGGCACTACTCCGATATCGGTAACGTCACAGCCCGCCGCGCGCAGGCCTGTAACCAAAGCATCGCGGAGCCGCGGAGAGCTGAGCCGGCAGTCGCGTCCCACATTGGTGCGCTTGCCGCTGTGGCGAATGAGGTATGTGCCCAAGCCCCGGCCCAACTGCTCCACATCGGGGCTATCCAGTTCAGTATCCGCGATGCCGCGGATATCGTATTCGCGGAAGATAGTGGGCTTCAGCATCACTCCGATTGTACCCGCGGGCTTGCGATAAACGAGGCACTCACGATGCCGCGTCAACCAAAAGAGCGATAATCAAAAGTCGCTGTGCGTGGGAAGGTTTTGCTTGGCAACATAGCCTTGACCGTTTGCTTGCTTGCGGGCATTGCCGCACGTGCGCAGGACGGTGCGTTGGACGGGGCCGCGACCGCGTTCGAGCAGGGGAAAACGGCCCTTGCCGCACAGCAGGTCCGCGCCGTTCTCAACCGGCACGCGAACGACCTGCGCGCGCTGATTCTCATGGGTGCGATTCTTGACACCGAGCAGCGCTATGCGGACGC
>JAICMB010000821.1 GCA_025929455.1 Bryobacteraceae bacterium
CATGCGGATCGTGCGAAGTTCGCCGGCGTAGACGGACGCCGCTTCACCGGCACGGCGCGCGTACCGATCGGGTGCGAGCGCTGTCACGGTCCGGGCGACGCACACGCGCGGCATCCCTCCGCCGCGAACATCTTAAACCCCGCCAAGCTCCCGGTTCGCGCGCGGAACAGCGTTTGCGAACAATGCCATCTGGAGGGCGAAACGCGGCTGTTGCATCCCGGCAAGAAATGGCAGGACTATCATCCGGGCGAGGAACTCGAGAGTGTCGCGGCGACGTATCTGCTGACACGCGATAACCAGGAAGTGCGCGCGGTGGAGCAGGCCGAGCAACTCGCGCTCAGTAAGTGCGTGCGCGCGAGCGGCGGCAAGTTGTGGTGCGGCACGTGCCACAACCCGCATAGACAGGCGGCGGACCGAGCGAGCGAAATCCGCGAGGTTTGTCAAACGTGTCATGCCACGCTGCCGCAGAGCCACCCCGCGGCATCGGAATGCGTGAGCTGCCACATGCCGCGCCTGTCGCCCGTAGACATTCCGCATACGGCTTCGACCGATCACCGCATCGTGCGCCGGCCCATGCCGCTGCCGCAGGCCGAGGGCGCGGCGAAGATTACGGCATGGCAGCAGCCGCCCGAAGAGTTCCGTCAACGCGATGCCGCGCTGGCGGCGCTGGTGGTCGGCGGGACACACGGTATCTCCGCACTGCGCGAAACCGGCGTGCAAGCAATCGAAGCACTGCCGCAGAGCGTCAAGGAGAACGATCCCGCGGTGCTCTCCTCGTTGGTGTCCATACGGCTGCAGCGGCGCGAGCCCGAGCAGGCACAGGCGTTCGCGCGGCGGCAGACCGTGCTGCAGCCGGACAGCGGGTTTGCGTCGTTGAACCTGGCGCTGGCGCTGCAGAACAGCGGAGATAACGGGGCCGCCGAGCGGCAACTGCTGCACACCATCGATCTCGACGCGTCGCTCGAAGGCGCGTGGACGAACCTGGTGTTCCTTTATCAACAAGAGGGCCGCGAGGCGGACCGGCGCGCGCTGATCGATCGTTACCTGACGTGGAACCCGCAGAACATCTGGTTCCGGCAACTGCAGGCAATGCCGGCGAAACCCCAGTAGATGATATAGTGCGAGTTACACGCTGTCCATGAGGGGTCTGTTGCGAGTCGTTGTGTGTTCCGCGGTGGTGTGCGCCGCCGCGGGCGCGATGGCGGCGACGTTCGACGAGTTAGCCGCGCAAGCCGATGCCGCGCGCAAAGGCAATCAACTTTCACTAGCGATGGAGCTCTACCGGCAGGCGCTTGCCGTGAAGCCGGCCTGGGCGGAGGGCTGGTGGTCTTTGGGCACGCTCGCCTATGACAGCGATCAATACGAGGCGGGGCGGCAGGCGTTTGCGGAGCTGGTGAAGCTGCAGGAGAAGGCCGCGCCGGCTTGGTCGTTTCTCGGGCTCTGCGAATTCGAAACCGGCGACTACAACGGCGCGCTGCAACATATTCAACGCGGGCTGAGCATTGGCACGGGTATCGAGCCAGCGAGCGAGCAGGTCCTGCGATTCCATGAAGCTCTGCTGCTGACGAGACTGGGACTGTTCGATCAGGCGCTTCCGCGCTTCATGCCATTTGTACGGCGCGGCATTCAGAATCC
>JAICMB010000514.1 GCA_025929455.1 Bryobacteraceae bacterium
CTTGGCGTGTATACAACTGACCAGTGCTGGGGGATACAAAATATTCTCAGAAAAATTTGTTAGAACTTTCCGAAAATTATTTTAGTACGGCTGCGTGGACAGTACTGGGAAAAGCGGCGCGGGTGCGTCGAAAGGAATGGCGTGGGCCGGAGCATAGCGCGGAACGCCGGGCTGCAGCCGCTTCAGGACTGCGATTTCGTCGCAGGAATGAAACTTCGGGCAGCGCAGGCAATCCTTCCAGGTTTTCAGCGGAAGTTCGCCGCGTTCTACTTCAAAAAAACCTAATTTGCTGAAGAAAGCCGGAGAATACGTGAAAGCGAACAGGGCGTCGAGCCCGTTGTCGAGGGCTTCGCGCTCCAGCGCTTCAACGATACGGCGGCCGGCGCCCTGCCCTTTTAGCGCCGGATCGACCGCGAGCGAGCGCACCTCCGCCATGGTCGGCGTATAAAAATGCAGCGCTCCGCAGCCCACCAGGCGATCGTCGTCGTATAACACGGAAAAATCGCGGATATTCTCCGACATCTCAAATTCGGTGCGCGGCAGCATAATGCCCTCGGCGGCATAGCCGTTGATGAGGCGCAGCAGCGGATGGATGTCGCGCATGCCGGCCTTGCGGACTTCGCCGTTCATCGCGCGGCCTCCACGGGCGCGGGCACGATGCGGGTGCCGGCGGAAGCGCCGCTGAGCACCGCGGAGATGATGTTTTCGCGTGCGCCGGGGGCGATCACGACCTCGCCGACGCCCTGGCGAAGCGCGTCCACCGCAGCATTCAGCTTGGCCTGCATACCGCCGGTGGCGACGCCGGCGCTGATCAGATCGCCGCACTGTTCGGGAGTGAGCGTCGCAGCCGTAGCGCCCGAAGCATTTCGCACGCCCTCAACGTCGGTGAGGAAGAGCAGGGTATCGGCGCCGAATGCCGCAGCACACGCGACGGCCATCTGATCGGCGTTGACGTTGAAGATCGCGCCCCCGGGTCCGCCCGCCACGCATGCGATCACCGGAAGAAACCCGTTCGAGGTGAGGGTTTCCAAAATGCGCGCATTGCTGCGCACAACGCGGCCGACGGCGCCCAGTTCCGGCTTCAACTGCTCGGCTTGCGCGAGTCCGGCATCGATGCCCGAAATGCCGACGGCGGGTGCGCCCGCCGCTACCAGGGCCGCCACCAACTCGTGGTTGACGCTGCCCGCGAACACCTTCAAAACCGCATCGACAACTTCCGGCGTCGTGACGCGCAGCCCGTCCACGAACTTGCTCTCCACCCCGCGCGCGGCCAGATAGGCCGTCATCTGCTTGCCGCCTCCATGGACCACGGCAAGCGTGCCGGTTCCCGCCGCGGCCGCGACCTCGCGCGCGACACGGTACCGCGACTCCGGCACGTCGAGGAGCGTGTCGCCGAGCTTAACGACAATTTTCATTGCAGGCCGGCGGTCTCCTCGAAGCCGAGCGCCAGATTCATGTTCTGGATGGCCTGGCCGGCCGCGCCCTTCACGAGATTATCGATCGCGCTCACGACGACGGCGCGCCCGGTAGCGGGGTCGAACGTAAAGCCAATGTCGCAATAATTTGTGTGTTGCACCGCGCGCAGGTCGGGCGCGGCGCCCGGCGCGTACAGGCGCACAAACGGCTCACCGCCGTAGCGCTTGCGGTACACGTTCAGAACGTCTTCCGCGCTCGCCGCGTTCAGGCGCAAATACAGGGTTTCGAGAATGCCGCGATCGAGCGGCAGCAGTTGCGCGGTGAAGCTGAACTCACGCTCGCCGAGACCGCATACGGTGAGCACTTCCGGTACGTGCCGGTGCTTGAGAATCGAATACGCCGAGAAGTTCTCGGTCACTTCGGAGAAGCTGGTTTTCAAGGATGGCTTGCGACCCGCTCCGCTGACACCGCTCTTGGCATCGCAGACGATCCCGGCGCTGGTGTCCACCAGGCCGGCTTCGAGCAACGGCTTCAGCGCGAGGTTCGCCGCCGTCGGATAGCAGCCGGGATTCGAGATGAACCGTGCGCCGCGGATACGCGCGCGGCAAAACTCCGGCAATCCGTAAACAGCATCCGCGAGCAGATCGGGCGCGGTGTGTTTTTCCGGATACCAGCGGGCGAACGTCTCAACATCGCGAAAACGGAACGCGCCGCTAAGATCGACCACTCGCGCGCCGGCGTCGAGCATGGCGGGGGCGAGCTCCATCGATACATCCACCGGTGTCGCCAAAAACACGACATCGAGAGCGGCCTCGCGGACCGCCTCCGGGCTGCAGGGCAGACGTTCGGGACCGCTGGCGTTCAGCGGCTCCGCACGGCCTCCGGCGTCGGCGCGGTGCTCCAGCAGGACCGGTGCGACATGCGGATGCGCCGACAAAAGACGCACCAGTTCCGCCCCGCTGTAGCCTCGAAAACCGACAATGCCCGCCCGCTGTTTCATTGGTTAAATATTCACCGCTATGAATAATTATACTTCGATCTCGCTGCGCCGCCGCAGATGCACGCCGTCCACCACCTCGTACTCGCCGCCGCGATTGTAGGTGTGCGTGCCTTCAAGGCCCGGGCTCCAGCCGGGGTCGACGGTCAGAACCGCCCGTTCTTCATATTCCGATGTTGTCAGCCGCGTGATCCGGTGCAGGATAAAGGACCGGCCGTAGTCGCGGCCCGTGCCGGACTGCGCCGTGCGGATCAAATCGCCCTTATAACGAAAGATGCCACCGCCGTTGCGGGCGTTGCGGACATCGAGCGATATGGGATTCGCCGAATGCCGCTCCCAGGCGCCGGTCAGCGTAGGCGAGGTGAACAGAAGCAGCGTCATGCTGTTGCCGCGGCGCTCCCGCTGCGTTGTAAAGAACCACCAGCGGTCCGCTTCGTGCAGCACCGCCGTGTCCACCAGGTCACCCTGGAACAGCACCTGTTCCAACATCCATTCATAGGGAAAACGCGTAGCGCGGTAAAGACGAACTTCGCCGAGTGAAGCGGTCTCCGGGACCATAAAAATGTCGCCCGCGTGCTCGAAAACGTTTGGAAATGAGGTGTGCTGGCCCGTGTCGAGAATGGTTTGCGCAGCCTCGACGCGGCCGTTTTCGACCGGCGCACAGGAGATCAACCCGTAGCCCTTTTTATACGGCAGGTCTTCTATGAAGAGCCAGGTGCGGCCCTCGTGAACGAATAGGAACGGGTCGGCGTAGAGATGCCCGCGCGGGGATTCGATCCATGCGAAACCGTGCATGCCGGACGCGAAAATGTCGCCGCCTTTTCGTATCGCGACCTGCCAGTGGCGTCGGCGTTTATCCCGGCGGAGCGCGCGCGTGCCGCGTGCGGCGGCCTTCCCGGCGAGTGTGCGAACAAACCAGCTTGCGACGGC
>JAICMB010000754.1 GCA_025929455.1 Bryobacteraceae bacterium
CGTACGCGTCGCGCCCGAGGGTGAACGCGAGGGCCTCGACGTCAGTCTGCACGGAGAAGAGGGCTACAATTTTGAGGCGTAATCGCGCCCGGAACCCGCTGCCATGAAAAAAATCGAAGCCATTATTCAGCCCCACAAACTCGAAGACGTGCGCGAAGCACTGAAGGCCATCGGCGTCGACGGCATGACCATATCGGAGGTCCGCGGGCACGGCCGGCAGAAAGGCCACAAAGAAATTTATCGCGGCATGGAGTACGAGGTCGATCTGCTACCCAAGATCAAGGTGGAGACGGTGGTGCCGGACGCGCGCAGCGAGCAGGTGGCGCAAACGCTGGCGAACGCGGCGCGCACGGGCAAGATCGGTGACGGCAAAGTGTTTGTGTACGACGTCGCGGAAGCCATTCGCATTCGTAACGACGATCGCGGAGAAGGAGCATTGTAGATTTGAGCGCGGCTCATAGCGCCGCTCCAGCCGGTGCAGCACTCAGCGGCAGGACCGCGCGTGTCGATGCGCTTGTTGCATCCGTATTTGCGCAGGCGCGGCCGGATATAACCGTGGCCGCGGTCGGCGGGTACGGGCGCGCGGAACTGTTCCCGCATTCCGATATAGACCTGCTGCTGCTCACCGACGATGACGCGGGCGCGCAAGCCGAGCGGGAGCGCATTGCGGAGTTTCTTCGCATGCTGTGGGACGCCGGCCTGCGTGTGAGCCAGTCCGTGCGCACGCCGGCCGACTGCGCCACGTTTCACGCGGGCAATCTGGAATTGACTATCAGCCTGCTCGATCGGCGGCTGGTATGCGGGAACAGCGAACGCTTTGACGCGTTGCAAACGCAGTTCCCGAAATTTCTCGCGGCGCAGCGCGACACACTGCTGCAGCAGCTTGCGAAGGCCGCTCGCGCACGGCACGCGCGCTATCACGACAGCATTTTCCACCTCGAACCGAACGTGAAGGAGCATCCCGGCGGTTTGCGCGACCTGCACCTGATCCACTGGCTCGCGCGGTTGCGCCCGCCCGGCGAACACATGGACGCGGAGCACCGCGATTTCATCTGGTCCGTGCGCATGGCATTGCATGAGAGGCACGGACGCGATTACAACGTGCTCGATTTTGCATCGCAGGACGCATTGGGTGCAGGCGCGCCCGCGGCCTGGATGCGCGAATATTACCGGCACGCGCGCGCTGTGCACCGTGTCGCGATCACGGCGCTGGACCTCGCCGAGAGCACGCATACGGGCCTGCTGGCGCAGTTTCGCGACTGGCGCGGGCGCGTGTCCAACCCCGATTTCAGTGTGCTGCGCGAGCGCGTATACATTCGCGATCCACACCGTCTCCAGGCCGAGCCGGAGATGTTGTGGCGGCTGCTGGAGTTTATCGCGCGCCATCAACTCCGTCTATCGCCGGATGCCGAGAGCCGTTTGCGCGGGTATAGCCCTCCACCGCCGTCCTGGAACCAGCTCAGCGCGTTCTTGCGGCTACCACGCTGCGGCGCGGCATTGCGCGCCTTGCACGAAACCGGGCTGCTTGAAAAGATCGCGCCCGAGTGGCGGCGTATCGATGCGCTGGTGGTGCGTGATTTCTATCACCAGTACACCGTCGATGAGCACACGCTGGTCGCCATCGAATCGCTCGAAGACCTGAGCGCGGCGTCCGATCCCGCCCGCCGGCGTTTTGCGGACCTGCTGTCCGAGATCGATCGGCCCGATCTGCTGCGCGCCGCCGTTTTGTTTCACGACACCGGCAAAGGCGATGGCGGCGATCACGTGCGTTCCTCCGCTCGCATTGCGCGAGAGGCCATGTCGCGCTTCGGAGCGCCGGACGAGGACACGCGAACGATCGTGTCGCTGATCGAGCAGCATTTGCTGCTTTCGTCCGCGATGGTGTCGCGTGACCTGGACGACCCTGCCAGCGCACGCGCACTTGCCGAACAAGTGGAAACACTGGAACGGCTGAAACTCCTCGCACTCGTTACGTACGCCGATATCCGTGCCGTGAATGCAGCGGCAATGACGCCGTGGCGCCTCGAACTGCTCTGGCGCGCTTA
>JAICMB010000576.1 GCA_025929455.1 Bryobacteraceae bacterium
ATTAAAGTCAACTCCCGGTATGACCGTCAGGATATCTACACCGACCGGCTCGCTGCCCATCCGGGAAAACGGGCCTTCCTCCGCGAAGGCGGCCGCAGTCAAGTCTTCCAGCGGTGCTCCGAATTCCACTAACGCGGCGAAAAGCGCCCTCCCGTTGTCGATGTCAGCCCGCACAAGAATATCGAGGTCCTTAGTTGCACGCGGTTGCGCGTAGATCGATACCGCGTAAGCTCCCACCACAAGATACTCAACGCGGTGCGCGTTGAAAACGGACAAGAGTTCTTTGAAGTCTGGGTACATCGCGAAACGTGCCCTTCAGCGCATAATGTTCCGTGGTGAGTTCGGAAACCGCATTGAGACGCTCATACACCGGGCGGCTCTGCCAATAGCGATACTCATCCGCCTTCATCTCCTCGAAACTGGTGTACCTGCGGATGCTCTTGTCCACGCGTTCCGGTTTTACCACGCGAGCGCGAAACCTGCAAACGCGCGTGTTGGTATTCTAATCGCGATGCCTTTCGACGGACTGCGCGTCATCTCACTCGAGAGCCGCCGCGCGCCTGAGATGACCGAACTCATTCGCAGGCAGGGCGGCGTCCCAACGGTCGTGCCGTCGGTCCGCGAGACGCCGCTTCTGCCGGAACAGACGGTGATTCCGTTTGCGGAACGGCTCATCGCGGGCGAGTTCGATCTGATGATCTGCCAGACGGGGTCGGGCATGCGCGAGATCGCCGCCGCCGTGGAACCGCATCCCGGCCGCGACAAATTTGCGGCTGCCCTTCGCGGCATCACAAGCGTCGCGCGCGGGCCCAAGCCGGCCGCGGCACTGCGCGATCTCGGGGCGCCGCCCACGATCACGGTTGCCGAGCCGTACACCTGGCGCGAGATTCTGGCCGCTACCGAGCACCGGCCCGAGCGCCACATTGCCATTCAAGAATACGGCCGCCGTAATCCCGACCTCGAAATCGCGCTCCGCGAGCGCGGCGCGGAGGTCACCGGCGTCCGCGTGTACCGCTGGGAATTGCCGGCCGATACCGCGCCGTTGCGCTCCGCCGTGCAGACGATCGCGCGCGGCGAAGCCGACGTCATCGCATTCACCAGCGGCATTCAAGCCGATCACCTGCTGCAGGTCGCGGGAGAGGAGCACGCCGAACCCGCGGTACGCAACGCGCTCGGACGCATGGTGGTGGCGTCCATCGGGCCGAGCACATCGGAAGCGCTGGAAGACCTCGGCATCGTGCCCGACTTCTCGCCATCGCACCCGCGCATGGGTTATCTCGTCGTGGAGCTGGCGGCGTGCGCGCGAGAACTGCTCACTCGCAAACGCGGCTAATCGCAGCGCAGCACGCGCGACGGATCGAGGCGCATGGCGCGCGCGGCCGGAACCAGACCCGCGAGCAGCGCCACGACAAAGCAAACGCCCACAGCACACGCGATCGCAACAGGGTCGTGCGGCGCAACGCCGTAAAGCTCATTGCGCACCAACTGCGTGAGCGCCCAGGCGGCGGGCAGTGCGCCTATCACTCCGGCGCAGGCGACCAGCAGCGCCTCCCGCAAGACGAGCCACAGCACCGCCCGCGGCGCGGCGCCCAATGCTACGCGCACGCCGATCTCGCGCCGCCGCCGTTCAACGCCGTACGAGAGCACGCCGTACAGGCCGACGGCCGCCAGCGTAGTGGCAATCACACCGAACGCCGCCGTCAGCCACGCGATCAACCGCTCATTGGCGAGCGCGCGATCGAGTTGGTTTTCCAGCGTGCGCAAGTCACCTGCCGGCAGATTGGGATCGAGCCCGCGCAGGGTCCGCCGGATCGCGTCGAACATCTGCGAGGAGGGCAGCGAAGTGCGCACGTACGCCGTCATCTGGCTGAACGCACCGCCCGCTTCGAGCCAAGGGAACAGCACCTGCGGCGAAACTTCGCGCATGTCGGCGTAATGGAAATCGGCGGTGACGCCGACCACGCGTATGGCCGGCGCGGCGCCGGGACCGGAACCGATGCCGATGAGCTGTCCGATCGCGTACTGCGGGCCGCCAAAATGGTCGCGCGCGAAACCGGCACTCACCATACAGACTTTTGCGAGCGAGTGATCGTCCAGCATCTGCACATCGCTGTATGTAAACTCGCGGCCCGCGAGCAACGGAACGCCGAGCGTGGCCAGGTAACCAGGGCTCACGATATTGATAAACGCGTTGGTTTGCCCCCGCGAACGCGCCTTGCCTCCGCGCACTGTCACGGGCGTGCTCCAACCGGTGTTGTCGAGCAGACGGACTCCCGCGAGAGCGGCGCCGTGCACGCCCGGAATGCGGCGCAACTGATCGAGCATCTGGCTATACAGCGTGCGTGTCTGGCGCGGCTGATATCCGTTGAGGGCCGGATCGAGCGTGAACGAGACGAGGTTGCGAGCGTCGAAGCCGGGGCCCGCACGCTCGAGATTCTGAAGCGTGCGCACGAACAGCGCGGCAGCAATGAGCAGCACGAGCGAGAGCGCGACCTGCGCGCACGCCAGCAGTTTGCGAAGCCACACTTGCGTTCCGCCGGCCACGCTCGATGCATTCTCTTTCAGCGCGGGCGCCACACCGGTGCGGCTGGCCTGTAATGCCGGGGCGAGTCCGAACAGCACACCGGTAAGCACGGCGGCCGCTATCGTGAATGTGAGAACGCGCCAGTCTGGCGATGCGGAGATGGTGTCCGCGGCATCGGTCGCGGGTAAAAACACCACCATCGACCGCACCGTCCACCACGCGAGCAAAATGCCGGCGCAGGCTCCGCCGAACGCAAGCAAAACACTTTCGACCAGCACCTGCGCGATTAGCCGTGCGCGGCCTGCGCCCATGGCCAGGCGTATGGCGAATTCCCGGCGGCGCGCTGTCGCTCGCGCGATCGTCAAATTCGCAACGTTAGCGCACGCGATTAGCAGCACTACCGCGACCGTTGCCATCAGCACCCAGAGCGGCTGTTGCAGCCGGCGCCGCAGAGGCGACCGGCCCTGCGATCCGGGAAAGACGTCGAGGAACGATTTTAGAAACTCCTCG
>JAICMB010000049.1 GCA_025929455.1 Bryobacteraceae bacterium
TCCCGCTCGCCGGCAAACACTACGTGCGCGCCCTCGAGATCCGTCCCGGCAATGCGCGCGTAGTGCATCATGCCAACCTGCTGGTCGACCGCACGCGTTCCGTGCGCTGGCGCGATGGACAGGACGGACAACCCGGTTTTCCCGGCATGGATCTGAACATCGCTGCAAATCCGCTCGACCCCGAGAGCCATTTCCTCTTCTGGAAGCCCGGTTCCGTGATCGCGCCGGAACCTCCCGGCATGTCGTGGACGGTGGAACAAGGCACCGACCTGGTGCTGAACGTTCATCTGCAACCATCGGGCAAACCGGAGCCCGTGCAACCGTCGCTCGGCCTGTATTTCACAGATCAGGCGCCGGCTGTGCATCCCATGCTTATGCAACTGGAGCACGATAGCGCGCTGGACATACCGTCCGGCGCGAGCGCATTCACGGTCACCGACGATTTCGTGCTGCCCGTTGCCGTCGACGTCCTGGGCGTGTATCCGCACGCGCACTATCTCGGGAAGGAAGTGGAAGGCATCGCAACGCTCCCGGGCGGCGCGCGTATCTCCCTGATCCACATCAGGCGCTGGGACCTGAAGTGGCAAGCCGTGTACCGCTACGTGAAGCCCGTAGCACTGCCGAAAGGTACGAAGATTTCCATGCGCTGGGTGTATGACAACTCCGCCGCAAACCCCGCGAATCCCAATCATCCGCCGCGGCGCGTTGTTGGCGGCGATCGCGCCACCGACGAAATGGCTCACCTCTGGTTGCAGGTGCTACCGCGCGCGCCCGCTACGCCTGATCCGCGCCTCATCATTGAAGAAGCGCTCGTGCGCAAGCGCGTCCGCAGCGATCCCACCGACTTCGCCGCGCACTTCAACCTTGGCGGCATTCTGCAATCCAAAGGCAACCTTGATGGTGCGATCACCGAACTGCGCCGCGCCGTCGAGATCCGCCCGCACAGCGAAATTGCGCTCAACGCGCTCGGCGCTTACCTGCAAATCGCAGGTAAGCCGGATGACGCAGCCATCTGCTTCCGCAATGCGCTCACCGCGCGCCCCGGTTATCCTGACGCGCACTTCAATTTGGCCCTGCTGCTGCTCGCGCGTGGCGAGCAAAACGAAGCCATCGTGCACCTCCGCGAGGTGGTACGTCTTGATCGACACGACGCGAAAGCTCGTAGCTTACTTTTGGAAACCCTGAACACCCGCGCCCGCGCACTCGCCGGCGGCGGCCAACTAACGGACGCCCTTGCCGACTTTCGCGAAATCGTCTCCCTCGACCCTACCAATGCCGGGGCGATCACGAATCTCGGCACCGCCCTCGCCATGCACGGCGATAAAACCGAAGCCGCGCGTGAGTTCGAACGCGCCTTGCAGATTGACCCGCACCTCGCCGCCGCTGAACGTAATCTCAAGCTTCTGCGCCGGCAGCGTTAATCGAGCAGCATACGCGCCGGTTACCTGCGTTTGACATCGTTACCCAAACGTAAATCAAACATTGCAACAACATCGCCGTGCTGTTACGCTTCTTGTGATGTCGGTAACGGGGGCTGTGATTACGGACCGCGAGGCCAAAGCGCGGCAAATCGATAAGCTGGTTCACAGCACGCTCCTGCACGGGTCCGAATCTCTTTGTAAGCTGCTCCGGTATTTGGCGGAACACAGCCTGGACCATCCCGGCGCGGCCCTCAAGGAATATCAGATCGCGACGGAAGTATTCGCGCGACCCGCCAACTTCGACCCCCGCATCGACTCCACTGTCCGCGTGCAAACCGGCCGCCTGCGATCCAAACTCGCCGAGTATTACGGCGGCCCGGGCGCCGACGACAGCATCATTGTTGATATTCCTAAGGGCTCCTACTCGCTGCAGTTTCACTCCCGCCAGTCAAGCACCCACCACCCCGAGGCTGCCACCGCCGTACCCGCCCCGGAGCCCGCCGCCGACATTCCCGCCGCTCTCGGCATGCGCATAACCATCGTCGTGCTTTTGCTCGCGCTCCTGTTCGCGATGTTCATCATCGCCTGGCTCGCATCCACCCGCCAGCCCAACGCCGTCGCGCAGGCGCCGGACCTGCCCGCCGCCGCGCTCAAGACTTTCTGGGCCGAATTCGTCAACAATCCCGAAGACCCCTGGGTCGTCTTTAGCAACGCCGCGTTCTTCGGCCGTCCCGAAACAGGCATGCGCTATTTCAATCCCGCGACCGACCCGCGCGACCGTATCATGGACCACTACACCGGCATCGGCGAGGTGCTCGGCGTCCACGATCTCGATGAGTTATTCAACCACCTTCACCATAGCCTGCGGGTGAAGCGCGGCCGCCTCCTATCGATCGACGATGTGAAGAACAACGACATCATATTTGTAGGCTCGCCATCCGAGAACCTCACCCTGCGCGAGATTCAGACCACTCTTTATTTCGTTTTCCGCACCATCGATTACGGTCCGCGTAAGGGCGACCTGGCCATTTTCAACCTGCACCCGCGCTCCGGTGAACCCGCGGAATATCTGGCGCCCGTCGGACTTCCGCTACCCGAAGACTACGGCATCATCGCTCTGGTCCCCGGACTCACACCCTTGCACAATGTTCTGATCCTCGCCGGCATCACCACGCAGGGCACGCAAGCCGCTGTCGAATTTGTTACGCACACGCCCAACGTTGACAGCATCGTGGCGAAAGCGGCTCAACACGGGAAGATGGTCCCGTTCGAAGCCGTCATCCACGTCAAAGTCACTGCGAGCGTCCCCGTCTCGAGCGATCTCGTCGCGCTCCACACGCGCTAGCGGCCGTCGCCACCAAGGGGCGCAGTACAGTAGGGAGATGTCCGCCGCCGTCACTATGCGGAAACCCCGGACGCGAGCCGTATGGGGCATTCTGGCCGGCAGCGTGTTCCTGTATCTCGCAATCGCGTTCTATTCGGCGTTCACCGAGCAGGCCTGGGTCGACGAGGCCTGGTACGGTGCGCCGGCCCGCGAACTGGCCCTCCACGGCCGCATCGGTACTCCGAATTTTTTCGGTGTGGGTCTCCCCCACGTGGAGAAGCACACCTACTGGATCATGCCGGGATTTATCGTGGTGCTTGCAGGATGGATGAAGGTGGTTGGGACCGGCCTGCTGGCCGCGCGCTTTCTCAACGTGCTGCTCGCCCTTGCAGCACTGTTCCTCTGGATGCGATTTTTAGAACTGCTCGGATGGGATTCGCAGGTCGCGGCGCTCGCGGCGGCGCTGCTGGCCATTGACACATTTTTCGTGACCGACGCGGTCTGGGTGAGAGCGGACATGCTTGCGTTAGTGCTCCTCACGAGTTCCTTCGTGAGCTACTTATCGCTTCGCGAGCGCAGCCTGCCTGCCGCGCTGCTCGCGTCATCCTCATGCGCCGTCGCTGCCGGGCTCACGCATCCGAATGCGGGAATTTTAAGTGTGGCGGGCGTTCTGGTCCTTCTCTGGCGAGATCGCGCGCGACTGCGGTATCGGCACCTTTTGTGCGTGGCGCTGCCCTTTGCCGCGGGCGCGCTGCTCTGGGGCGCATACATTTTCGTGGATCCCACCGCGTTCATGGGTCAGATGGGCCATAACAGCGGCGGCCGGTTCAGACCGATCCTCACGCCGCTACACGCGCTGCACGATGAAGCGGTGTACCGGTATGGTCAGGCATTTGGGCTTGGGGCGCACAATGCCGGCACACCCGCGGTGGTCTGGCTGAAAAGTCTCGTACTTGCGGCTTATTGGGGTAGCGCCGCCGCTCTAATCGTCGCGGCGCTGGTCGAAAGCACCCGGCGCGAGGTGCGGATTCTTGTCCTCATCTTCGCGGCGTTTCTGTGTTTCTATACGTTCTTCGAAGGCACCCGCACGACGTACTACTTGATCTGGATCGTGCCGTTCTACTGCACGTTTTTTGCGTGGCTCGCCGTCAAGGGATGGCGGCGCCGAGGGGTCGCGCGTATTGCAGCTATCGCCGCGATCGCCGCCGTTTGCGTCTTGGAGTCCGGCGCGACGATTATGCGGGCCCGCAGACAACCGCGTCTGAGAAGTCTCGACACAATTGCCGATTACCTGCGCAAATCGGGCGCCACCGGCCCCGCCACCTTCGCGAGCAGCGAAATGGGATTCGCCCTCGGCTTCGACGGCCGGCAATACACCGATGACGAAACCTTCGGGAGCATCTCCGGTATCCGGCCCCGGTTCATCGTCGTGTCGTCCCGCTACGAGGGGGAGGTGCTGCAAAACCCACACCGGGAATATACGATGGCCCGCGATTTTTTCCGCGCCAACTGCCGACTCGTTTTCGATCGTGAAGGCTATCGCGTGTACCGCTGCAAATAGGATCCCGGCGTGGGGCGGGCAGTCTTGCTGCCTGCCCGTCGTATTGAAGCGGTCGCGGCTCAGACTACAATACATGAGGATGCCCTCACATTTGCCCGCTGCGCGCCGCATCCCGCAACAAGCGCGCGGCGAGCGCCGCGTCTCCACGCTCCTCGAAGCCGCGGAAACCGTGTTCGCATCCTCGGGCTACGAAGTCGCCACGATGTCCGCCATCGCCGCTCGCGCCGGCGCCTCCATCGGCTCGTTGTACCAGTTCTTTCCAAATAAGCAATCCGTCGCACACGCCCTCCGCACGCGCTACGCCCGCGCCTTCGAGCAGCTGTGGGCCCCCATCACCGCCGAAGCCGCGCGCCTCACCGCCGAAGGATTGATCGATCGCCTGGTCGATTCCACGCTCGCCTTCGTCAACGTCCATCCCGCCTTTGTCGCGCTGCTTGACGCGCCGTCCAGCACGCGCAGCCCTGCCGTCGTCCGGCGCGTGATCCGCGAGCGTGTCGCGGGACTGCTGGTGGCGCAGCGCCCGGCGCTGTCCAAACTCGAAGCCCGCGAGGTCGCAATGGTAATTCTTCAAATTATGAAGGGACTGAATCTGCTGTATGCAGAAACGCCGCCGCGGCAGCGCGCGCGTCTCGTCGACGAATTCAAAACCGCACTGGTCTGCTATGTGTCGCGCCGGCTCGGTCCGGCTCGGAGAGCGTCCCGGTGAATCGGCCCGTTGCGCGCTCATCCCTGTCCCTCAGTGCCTGCAGCGCGCGCAAATTCATGAAAGCAACGTGGGGCAGGCGTCCACGCCTGCAGCGGGTGTCCACACCCGCTTCGTCCGCCTTCGCACGATCTCCCGGCAGGCTCTCGACCCTGCGCTTCGTCCACTCCGCCGGGACCTGCGGGCCCCATGGGGCAGCCGTCCACGCCTGCAACCGCCCGATTGCGCTCGTCCTCACCGCGGCACTCGCCCTCTCCTCCATCGCGTGCGGCGACAAATCCTCGCAAGCCGCCGCGCCGCCGCCGCCCCCCAACGTGGGCGTCGTGCTCGTCGAGCAGCGCGATGTGCCCATCTACGGCGATTGGGTCGCGACGCTCCAAGGCTACGTAAACGCGAATATCCAGCCGCAAGTCAGCGGATACCTGCTTAAGCAGAACTACCGCGAAGGCTCCTACGTCCACAAAGGCGACGTGCTGTTTGAAATCGATGCGCGCCCATTTCAGGCGGCGCTGGATCAAGCGAAAGGCCAGGTTGCTGTGGCCCGTGCGCAGCTCGGGCAGGCAGAGGCACAGCTCGGGCTCGCCACCATCAATGTCAATCGCGACCGCCCGCTGGCCGCTGCCCGCGCCATTGCGCAGAGCCAGCTCGATACCGATATACAGACCAAGGCGCAGAACGAAGCGATGGTGAGGAGCGCGCACGCTGCCATCGCGTCTGCCGAAGCCACCGTGGAGCAAGCGCAGCTAAACCTCGGCTTCACGAAAGTCCGCTCGTTGATCGACGGCATTGCGGGCATCGCCAACACGCAGATCGGCAACCTCGTCTCGCAGACCACCACGCTGACCACCGTCTCGCAGGTCAACCCGATAAAGGCTTACTTCGCGATCAGCGAACAGGAGTACATGGCGCTGTCCAGCCGCCTGCGCGGCGGCGCGAAAACGGATCTGCTGCGGCGCAACTCCGATATTCTGCAGCTCACGCTCTCGAACGGCGCCGTCTACCCACGCGGCGGGCGCATGCTGTTTGCCGATCGCCAGGTGAACGCGCAGACCGGCACCATCCGCATCGTCGGCGAGTTCCCCAACCCCGGCAACATGCTGCGTCCCGGCCAGTTCGGCCGCATCCGCGCCATGACCTCCATGCATCGCGGGGCGCTGCTGGTACCGCAGCGCGCGGTCGCGGAACTGCAAGGCAGACATCAGGTCGCGGTGGTCGGTCCTGACAACAAGGTCAAGGTGCGCGAAGTCGAAACCGGCGAGCGCAGCGGGGACATGTGGATCATCGCGTCGGGACTGCAGCCCGGCGAGCGCGTGATCGCGGACGGCAGCATGAAAGTCCGCGACGGCGAACTCGTACACCCCAACCTTGAAAATCGCAGTGACAGCTTTCGCGAAAAATTATTTTGCCCGTTTTCAAATACTTACGTTCCCCAGCCCCCCGAACTCGCCGCTTCTGGCTGCTATTCTCCAGGCGCAAGGATCCCATGTCCAAACACAAGAAATCGCCCACTTGGATGAAGCGCCGTCAGTCCACGCCCGCCGCTGCTACCGGCCCGCGTACCGCCGAAGGTAAGGCCATCTCCTCTCAGAACTCCCGCGTTCACGGGCTCTCTGGCTCACACATCGTTCTCCCGCACGAGAACGCTGCCCAGTTCGAACTCCTGCACACCTCGCTCACACGTTCGTTTAATCCGCGCAACGAGGTCGAGCGCGCCCTCGTCCGCCACGCCGCCGAATCGCAATGGCTCATGCGCCGCGCTTACCGCCTCCAAACCGCGTTGATGACCCTCATCGCCCAAGGCGAAGACGCCAGGCCCACCACGCCCGACGAGCGCATCGCCGCCTATATGCTGTCGAAGTCCGGTGATGCCCTCGCGAAAGTACAGCGCTACGCCGCCGCCGCCGAACGCTCCTACTACCGCGCCACCAAAGAGCTATGCGCCATGGCCGATCGCTTTGAAATTCAACAAGATCCCGAGCCCGAGTTCGTTTCGCAGCCTGTGGGGCAGGTTGTCAACCTGCGGCCGGTTGGCAACCGGCCTCCCTCGGAATTCGATAACCATCCATGTCCCAGTTCTTCATTAACCGCCCTATAGTCGCCATCGTCATCGCCATCATCATGGTGATCGTCGGCCTGGTGTCGATGGCGTCGCTACCCGTGTCGCAGTTCCCGAGCATTGTGCCGCCAGAAATCCAGGTGCAGGCCATCTATCCCGGCGCCGAC
This sequence comes from Bryobacteraceae bacterium, assembly GCA_025929455.1. The sequence goes on from JAICMB010000049.1 coordinate 7,233, forward strand.
GCGCAAACGCTCGAGGAGTCCGTGGCCACGCCTCTCGAAGCCCAGATCAGCGGGGTCGACAACATGAACTACATGTATTCGATCAACGCGAACAACGGCTCTACCAACATCACCGTCAACTTCGACGTCAAGACTGACCCCAACATCGATCAGGTGCTCACGCAGCTACGCACCTCGCAGGCGCAATCGCAGTTGCCGCCGCTCGTCAATACCGCCGGCTTGATCGTGCAAAAGTCGCTCTCCGCGCCGCTGATGTTGATCGCGTTGCATTCACCGCACGGCACCTACGACAACGTCTTCCTGGCCAATTACGCATACATCAACCTGGTCGACGAAATGACGCGCGTGCCCGGCATCGCTCGCGTGCAGATCTTCGGCGCGGGCCAGTACGCCATGCGCATCTGGGTGAAGCCGGACCAGCTTGCGAAATTGCAGGTCACGGTCCCGCAAATCATACAGGCCGTACAGACCCAGAACAGCGTCAATCCCGCGGGGCAGGTCGGTGGTCAGCCCGTTCCGGAAGGCCAGCAGTTCACGTATGCGGTGCGCACGCAGGGCCGCCTGGCCACGCCCGAAGAGTTCGGCAACATCATTCTGCGCTCGAACCCGGACGGCTCCACGCTGCACCTCAAAGACGTCGCGCGCATCGAGCTCGGCGCGCAGACCTACAATCTCACCGGCCGCTACAACGGCCGGCCCTCGGCGATTCTGGCGTGCTATCAACTACCCGGCTCCAACGCCGTCGATGCCGCCAACGCCCTGCGCGCGCGCATGTCGCAGCTTGCACAGCGCTTTCCGCAGGACCTGAATTACACCGTCAGTCTCGACACCACCGCCGCCGTTACCGCCGGCATGCACGAGATCTTGTACACGCTCATCGAAGCGCTGCTGCTGGTCGTTTTCGTCGTGTACATCTTCCTGCAAGGCTGGCGCGCCACGCTGATTCCGCTGATGGCGGTGCCGGTTTCGCTGATCGGGACCTTTGTCGCGTTCCCGCTGCTCGGCTTTTCCATCAACACGCTGTCGCTGTTCGGACTGGTGCTGGCAATCGGCCTCGTCGTCGATGACGCCATCGTGGTCGTCGAAGCTGTCGAGCGCCACATCGAAGAAGGCATGGCGCCGCGCGATGCCGCGGCACAAGCAATGCGCGAAGTGTCGGGCCCGGTGGTCGCCGTCGCGCTGATCCTGGCTGCCGTCTTCATCCCCACCGTCTTTATCAGCGGCATCACCGGCCGCCTCTATCAACAGTTCGCCGTCACCATCGCGATCTCCGTCATCATCTCGGCGTTCAACGCCCTTTCGCTCAGCCCCGCCATGGCAGCGCTGCTGCTGAAGCCGCGCGATAAAAACCGCAAGCGCCGCGGCCCGCTGGCCTGGTTTTTCGGACGCTTCAATCGCGTGTTCGGCAAAATCACCGCGAACTACGTCGCGTTCTCCGGCGCGCTCATTCGCAAAGCCGCGCTCGCGTTCCTATTCCTCGCGGGCATCACAGTGGTTGCGTACTTTGTCGGGCGACAGTTGCCGAGCTCGTTCCTGCCCGAAGAAGATACCGGCTACGTCTACGTCGCCCTGCAATTGCCGAACGCCGCGTCGCTGCAGCGCACCGCCGAGGCCGCGCGTAAAGTCGAAGACGTCGTCCTGCACACACCCGGCGTGCAAGGCTGCACCTCCGTCGTGGGATTCAGCCTCCTGAGCCGCGTGCAAAGCACCTACGGCGCGTTCTTCTTCGTCACCGAGAAGCCCTGGGACGAGCGCACCAAGCCCGAGGAGCAATACGCGGCGATTCGTTCGCACATCGCGCGCGGCTTGTCGCAGATCGAAGATGGCGTCGCGTTCTCGTTTACGCCGCCGGCGATTCCCGGCGTGGGCACCACCGGCGGCGTGACGTTCATGCTCGAGGACCGCTCCGGCAGCGAACTGTCCTTCCTCACCGGAAACGTGAACAAGTTCCTCGCCGCCGCGCGCAAGCGCCCCGAACTGGTCAACATCGCAACCTCATATCTGCCCGACGTGCCGCAGAAGTTCGTCGATGTCGACCGCTCCAAGGTCGCGCGGCAGGGCGCGAGTATCGGCGATGTCTATCAAACGATGCAGGCGTTCATGGGCGGATACCTCATCAACTACTTCAACCGCTTCGGACGCCAGTGGCAGGTCTACGTGGAGGCGGAGGGAGACTACCGCACGCGCGTCGAAAACATCGGGCAGTTTTATGTCGCCAATAACGCCGGAGGCATGGTCCCGCTCAGCGCCGTCACAAACGTGAAGACCATCTACGGGCCGGAGTTTACGATGCGGTATAACGAGTACCACGCCGCCCAGATCAACGCTGCCGCCGCGCCCGGCTATAGCTCCGGCCAGGCTATGAGCGCGCTCGAAGACGTATTCAACCGCACCATGCCGAGCCAGATGGGCTACGACTACGCCGGCATGTCGTTCCAGGAGCAGGAAGCCGCGCGCGGCGTCTCCACCATGCAGGTGTTCGGCCTCTCGCTGCTGTTCGTGTTCCTCATTCTCGCCGCGCAGTACGAGAGCTGGTCACTACCCGTCAGCGTGTTGCTCGGCACGCCCATCGCGGTGTTCGGCGCGTATCTCTTCCTGTGGGCGCGGCGTTTCGAGAACGATGTGTACGCGCAGATCGGCCTCGTCATGCTGATCGGCCTTTCAGCGAAGAACGCCATTCTGATCGTCGAGTACGCCAAGCACGAATATGAGCGCGGCAAAACCGCCGAAGAAGCCGCGTTGATTGGCGCGCGCATCCGCCTCCGTCCCATTCTGATGACCGCGTTCGCTTTTATCCTCGGCTGCGTCCCTCTTGCCCTGGCAGCCGGCTCCGGCGCCGTGGCGCGCCAAATCCTCGGCACCGCCGTCATCGGCGGCATGCTAGCCGCCTCGCTCATCACAATATTCCTCATCCCGGTGACTTTCGACGTAGTCGAGCGCATCTCCCACCGCTTCAGCCGCAAACACGCGCCCGCCCCCACCGGAGAAGAACCCGCATGAAGTGTGAACCGTGGGGCAGGTTGTCAACCTGCGGCCGATTGTCAATCGGCCTTCGCCGGCCAACAGACCACCCGCACCGCGCCTGCGAAGTGGGGCAGGCGTCCACGCCTGCAGCGGGTCTCCAGACCCGCTTGGTCGTGGCACAGCCAATCTTGCTCGCGCTCCTCCTCTCCGCCTGCAACCTCGCCCCGCGATATCAGCGCCCCGCCGTCCCTCTGCCGCCCACGTACCGCAACGCCACCACCCCGGCCACCACGGCCTCACTCGGCGACGAAAAATGGTTCGCCGTATTCCAGGACCCCGCGCTCCAAAAGCTCATCCGCACCGCCCTGCAGCAAAACTATAACGTGCAAATCGCCGCCAGCCGCATCCTGCAAGCGCAGGCGCAGGTTGGCATCGCACAATCCAATCAGCGCCCCACCATCGCCGCCACCGCCGGCTTCATCAGCCAGCACATCCCGATCTTCGGCTACAACTTCATCGAGCTGCTCGGCAACTTCTCCTGGGACATCGACTTCTGGGGCAAGTACCGCAACGCCACCGCAGCCGCGCGCGCCGATCTGCTCACCTCGCAGTGGAATCAGCGCGAAGTCGTCAGCACTCTCGTGTCTAACGTCGCCTCCGCGTACTTCCAGATGCGCGAGCTCGACACCGAACTCGATATCGCGCGCCGCACGCTCGCCTCCCGCACCGAATCGCTGCACCTGACGCAAACCCTGCTCAACGGCGGCGCCATCTCGCTGCTCGATGTCCGCCAAGCCGAGCAACTCGTCGAAACGGCGGCCGCCGCTATTCCCGATACCGAACGCCAGATCCGGCAGCACGAAGACCTCATCAGCACACTAACCGGCGAAAACCCGCACGACGTCCCGCGCGGCCTGCCCCTCACCGATCAGCCGGTGCCGCCCGAAATTCCCGCGGGGCTGCCGTCGCAACTGCTCGCGCGAAGGCCCGATGTGCAGGCCGCAGAACAGCAGTTGATCGCCGCGAACGCCAACATCGGCGTCGCGCGCGCGGCGTTCCTTCCCAGCCTTCCGCTCACGGGCGGCGCCGGTCTCGAAGGCGCCAACCCCGCCAAGCTCGCCACCGGCCTGGTCTACAACGCAAATGCCCCTCTCACGCAGCAAATTTTCACGGGCGGCCGCCTGCAATCGAACCTGCGCCTCACCGAAGCTCAGGAACAGGAAATGCTGCTCACATACAAACAGACCATCCAACAAGCGCTCCAACAAGTCTCGGACGCGCTGATCGCGTTTCAGAAATACCGCGAGTTCCGCGCGCACCAGGAAGCGCTCACCGCAGCCGCCCAAAGCGCCGCCGCCTTATCCGAAATGCGCTACCGCGCCGGCGCAGCGAGTTATCTCGAGGTGCTCACCAACGAAACCAACTCCTACGCGGCCGAGCTGACGCTGGCGCGCGCCCGCCTGAGCGAGCGCCTGTCCTTAGTGCAGATCTACAACGCCCTCGGAGGCGGCTGGGAATAACACGCAATGCGCTCAAAACAGGTATTTTCAAAGCCCTTTGCTACACTGGGGTCGAAACATGACCTATGACGTAATTGTCATCGGAAGCGGCCCCGGCGGCTACTCTGCCGCAGTCCGCGCAGGCCAGTACGGTCTCA
>JAICMB010000815.1 GCA_025929455.1 Bryobacteraceae bacterium
AGGTGCCCGACCCCTCGTAATACTGCACGCGGATTTTCTCGGCCGGCAGACCCAGAAGGCGGGACAGGCTGTTGCGGGTTCCGTAGACGTCCTGCGTCGAGCACATCATCAACGCGGAATCCGCCTTCACATCCGCCAGCGCGCAGTTCGGTCCGAAAGGCGCGTGCGCGTGGTAGGGACCCAGGCAGGTCTGCGAAACGGTGTGGGTGGCCGTACTCATTCCGGTAGCCACGTTTCCGCGCTCGAGCACGACGCTGTCTTCCGTCTTGGCGGCACGCATGTGCTCGTGCAGTCCGGCGTTACCGGGAAGCGCGGGCGGCGTCTCCCATATCACTTTCAACTGCTGCGCGGCGCGAATGGCGTCCCATTCGTTCTCCGCGACCACGCCCAGGAAATCGGCCTTGCGAACGACACGCGCGCCGGGAATCGTGCGGATGGAGGCTTCGTCGACGCTCGTTATCTTCGCGCCGGCTCCATACATCCGCTGGCCCCGCGGGCGGACCACGCGCCCGTGCAGCATGCCGGGCACGCGCACATATTGCATGTAGGTGTATTGCGCGCTGACCTTGGCGGGAGCATCGTTGCGCGGGAAACTGGTCCCGACGATCTTGTATTCGGCGGTGGGCTTCACGGGCGCGGTTCCGGTGAACGCCACGTTGAACAGCTTGTCGCCGACCAGCTCGCCGTAGCTCGCCGTCTGGCCCGAGCCGGACACAATGCCTTTCGATATGGTGAGCCGGTCGACGGGAGTGTTGAGCTTCGCGGACGCGAGCTTGAGCAGCGCCAGCCGCGCCTCGGCGGCGGCCGTACGGACCTGCGGCCCGCCCCGATTGATCGACGCGCTGGAATACGTACCGCCCTGGTTGGGCGTGACGTTGGTATCCAGGCGCACGGTCTTGATCTGGCTCATGTCCAGATCGAGTTCCTCGGCCGCGATCTGCAGGAGCGCCGTCGAAGCGCCCTGCCCCAGTTCGGCGAAACCTATATATACGGTGGCGGTGTTGTCGGCGTGAATCGCGAGCCAGGTGTCTACCTGCTTGGCGTCCGGCGGGCCGGCTTTCGTACCTCGTTCTTGCGCGGACAACTTGTCGCCGAGGCTAAATCCGATGACAAGTGCCCCGCCGGCCTTCAGAAACTCCCGGCGAATCATGCCACTCCTCCCATAGCGACCGACGCCCGTTGGATGGCCTTCATGATCCTGGGATACGTACCGCAGCGGCACAAATGACCGTTCATCGCGGTGCGGATTTCCGCTTCCGTAGGCCGGGGCGTTTTCGAGAGGAGCTCGGAACTCTTGATGATCATCCCGTTGAAACAGTAGCCGCACTGCACCGCCTGTTCGTCGATCATGGCCTGCTGCACGGGGTGCAGCGCGGGAGCCTTCGCCAGCTTCTTTTGCGCCGCGTACCAGGCCGGCAGCCCTTCGAGCGTCGTGACCGATTTACCTTCGATCGCGGACACCCGAGTCACGCAGGATCGCGTCTCGACGCCGTTCACCAGTACCGAACACGATCCGCACTGGGCCAGGCCACAGCCGAATCGCGGGCCCTGGAGACGCAGTTCATTCATCAATACGTATAGGAGCGGTGTTTCTGGAGCGGCGTTGACCGTCCACGACCGTTCGTTCACTCGTATTTGCATTGGTTGTCCCCAAAA
>JAICMB010000716.1 GCA_025929455.1 Bryobacteraceae bacterium
AGTCGCCTGACCCTGGAGTACGGCATTCGTTGGGAATACCATCCGCCGTTCTGGGATAACGGCTCCGACATCACCAACTTCGACCGCTCCGTACCGATCACCGGCAGAGTCATCATCCCCAGCACACAACAGGCGCTGGACATTACGGCGCCGGGATTCCTGCAGTCAATCAACGCGTGCCCCGGGCCGTCCTTCAACGGCATTCCCTGCACGCCGTTCCTGCAAGCGGACCAGGCGGGCTGGCCGGATACGCTGCGTTTCGCGCAGAAGAAGGATTTCAATCCGCGATTCGGCTTTGCCTACCGTCCGTTCAACAACACGAAGACCGTGATTCGCGGCGGCGTCGGCCGCTACACGATGACCATCCTGGGTGCGGTGTTCTATTCGTTGACCGGCATCAGCAGTTCGGATGTTCGCGAGTTCACCAATACCCTCCAGAACGGCGTACCGGCTTTCCAGTTGCCGCAGATCTCGACCAATGGCAACGGCGTGACCTCCACGCCTTACGGGCAGGCCTACTTCGGCACCGCCAACGATCCGAATTTCAAGGATCCCTACTCCATCCAGTGGAACCTGAGCGTAGAGCGCGACCTCGGTTGGAGCACCGGCTTGCGTGTCTCTTACATCGCACTGCGCTCGGTGCAATTGCCGTGGGCGCCGGACCTAAACCAGCCGCAAACCTCCACCACTCCTTACGCGCAGCGGCCGCTGACCGACCGCCCGTTCCCGTATTGGGGCCGAATCAATTCGCGCGATACCGGCGCAAACGGAATTTATAATTCCCTGCAAACGGAGCTGACGCATCGCGCGCGCAGCGGTATAACGCTTAGCACCTCCTGGACTTGGGCAAAGGATCTCAGCGACGCCAACGGCCCAAACTCCAGCGGCTTCTCCGGCGAGACCGGCGGTGGACGAGTTACCAACTCACTGTGCCGTCGCTGTGATCGCGGCAATGTCGGACCGGTCCGCCGTCACCGCTCGATCACGTCGGCCTTGTATGATTTGCCCTTCGGCAAATCGCGCCGGTTCGGCAGTTCGTGGTCTCCGGTTGTGGATGCAATCGCGGGCGGATGGCACATGAGCGGTATCCTCCTGCTGCAAACCGGTCCGTATCTCACTGCCACGATGAGCGGCGGTGACCCCTCGGGCACCAACGCTCCCGCGCGCGGCACCCAGCGTCCCGATGCCGTGGCGGACGGCAACCTCTCCAGCCCCACCGCGGACGTGTTCTTCAACCGGGCGGCCTTCGTTTGCCCCGGGCGGATCGCCGGTACCAGCGACCAGTTCAACTGCAATGTCGCTCCGATCGGCCGCTTCGGCAATGCCGGTGTCGGCACACTCGTCGGTCCGGGAACGGTGAATCTCTCGATGGGCATCGGCAAGAACTTCCGTCTGGCCGAGACAGCCACTCTGAAATTCGAAGGCACATTCACTAACCTCCCGAACCATCCCAATCTGAACGATCCCGGCACCAATATCACGAGCATTGCGTTCGGCCGGATCACCAGCGCGCGAGGCGCCGACAGCGGCGGCAACCGTGTCGGTCAGTTTGCGCTGCGTCTGGAGTTCTGATCAGTCCCGTGCCGCGGCGGTTTGCGCCGCCGCGGCGCCAACCGTCATTAATGCCCAATCCCTCACCATCGCGCGATGTACAGGACCTGCGCCGCTTCGGCTACGCGCAGGAACTCTTTCGCAGCATGGGAGGGTTTTCTAACTTTGCAATTTCGTTTTCGATCATATCGATTCTGACTGGCGCCGTCACGCTCTACGGATACGGCCTGGAGATGGGCGGCCCGCTTGAGATGACCCTGGGCTGGCCGGTCGCGACCCTCTTTACTCTACTGTTGGCCGCCAGCATGGCGGAACTGTGTTCGGCCTACCCCACGTCCGGCGCCATGTACCACTGGGCCGCGGTACTTGGCGGACCGGCATCGGGCTGGTTTGTCGCTTGGCTGAACATCATCGGACTGATCGCTGCCCTCGCCGGAATCAATTTCAGCTGCGCGCAGTTTATCCTGCCGTTTCTTGGAATTACGGCATCGGCCACTAACGTATTCCTGATGTTCGGATTCACGTTGGTGGTTCACGGCCTGATCAACCAGTATGGTGTCCGGTTGGTGGCCCTTCTTAACAACACCAGCGTTATCGTCCACGTGGCAGGCGTCTTCGCCATCGCGGGACTGGTCTTCTGGCTGGCGCCACTGCAGCCGGTAAAATTCCTGGTCACCGCCA
>JAICMB010000533.1 GCA_025929455.1 Bryobacteraceae bacterium
AATACGCTCGGTCGTCGTCGTCTTACCGGCATCGATGTGGGCCATGATGCCGATATTCCTCATTTTCTCGATTGGTACCGTTCGGGCCATTCAAAAACCTTGCAAAGTGGGCGGCTCGTTCTTCCGTCCGTTACCACCGGTAATGCGCGAAGGCTTTGTTGGCCTCCGCCATGCGGTGTACGTCGTCCTTCTTCTTAATCGCGCCGCCGCGCATGTTCGCGGCGTCCGTCAATTCGTTGGCGAGTTTGTCCGGCATGCTCTTCTCGGGCCGTGACCGCGCGTTGATCAGAATCCAGCGGATCGCCAAACTCGTACGCCGGTTCTGCGGCACCTCGATGGGCACCTGGTAGTTGGCGCCGCCTACGCGCCGCGTCTTCACTTCGAGCACCGGCTTGGCGTTCTCCACCGCCTTCTTGAACATCTTGAGCGGATCGTCGCCGGAACGCTCCCGCATCTTCTCCATCGCGCCGTAGAAGATCCGCTGGGAGGTGTTCTTCTTGCCGTCCCACATCATGGAGTTGATGAACTTCTCGGCCAGCGTGGAGTTATAAATGGGGTCCGGCAGAATCTCGCGCGGCTCCGGTCTGCGTCTGCGTGGCATATGCGATAACTCCTTTCCTACTTACCGGCCTTGGGGCGCTTGGCGCCATATTTCGAGCGGCTCTGCTTGCGGTTGCCGACACCGGCGGCGTCGAGAGTACCGCGCACGATGTGGTACCGCACGCCCGGCAGGTCCTTCACACGGCCGCCGCGGATCAGCACAATGGAGTGCTCCTGCAGATTGTGGCCGACGCCAGGAATATAAGTCGTCACTTCGATACCGTTGGTCAGCCGCACGCGCGCCACCTTGCGCAGCGCGGAGTTGGGCTTTTTGGGCGTCGTGGTGTAGACGCGCGTGCAGACCCCGCGCTTTTGCGGGCAAGCCTGCAGCGCCGGGCTGGCCGTTTTATAACGCGGCGGCCGGCGGCCTTTACGCACCAGTTGGTTGAACGTCGGCACGAAATTCCTCTCTAAAAATCGATAAATCGTTTAAATAACCGCTCGCGCACACCGAAAAGCGGCACAAAGCGCCGCCGGCTGCGACAAAATTAACGGTTATGCATGCCGCCCCGTCCACGGCCGCAAAACGGCTCCGGGATCGGGTTGCGAAGTGCTCTATGGACTAGCCCATGCCCTGGCGGCTCGCCTGCCCGGCGCAAACCGGGCTCGCCGCCACAACAGCGGGGCCGGCCCCTGACCGGACTCATTCGAAGGCTCCTTATCGGGCCTCCGATCCGGCTACGCCGAAGCGCACCGGGAGTGGTAGTACAGGAGCAGAAGACTCGCTAAACTCTTTCGAGAATACCGGATCGCTTTATGGCTTGTCAAATCGGAGTTGCTGGGTGTAGCACGCGGCGCGCCATCTCCGTGTTTGGCGCCACGACGCTATTATGAAGACGAGGAGCAAAACGCCCCATGGCCGCGCATCCCGAACCGGCGTATATGTCCGTTTACGAATACCTGCACACCGATTTTGAGCCGGACTGTGATTACGTCGAAGGCGCGCTGGAGGACCGCAACGTGGGCAAACGCCCCCATAGCTTTACACAAAAACGCCTCATTCAATTGTTGGACCGCGAACGGGAACGTGTTTTCGCGTATCCCGAACAGCGCTTGCGCCTCACTCCGACCCGCTATCGCGTGCCGGATGTCTGTGTTTATCTCGACCGCGACCCGTCCGAGGACATTTTCACCACACCGCCGTTCCTGTGCATTGAAATCCTATCTGACGAAGACCGGCCCGGCCGCTTGCTTCGCAAGCTGAACGACTACGTCCAATTTGGAGTTCCGAATATCTGGGTGCTCGACCCGTGGTCGCGTGAGGCGTTCGTTTTCGAAGACGGTACCCTGCGGCAGGTTTTCGATGTGCTCTCAACCAGCGACCCCCGCGTGACAGCGCGGCTCGAAGAGGTCTTTCCCGACGCATGAGCCCCGTCCGGCCAGCTTCCACTTTCCGGTAGTGTACACTCCCAATAAGCGGATATTCCAGCCAAACCCGTTTGTTTTGAAGCACTAAATCCTGTATTCTCATGGATAAGCCGTATCCGTCGGGGTGGCAGCGAAAATGCTTTTCTGTTGCGCCGGGAAGGTGTGTAGGCGGCGTTGAAGGCGGACCTCAGAGGCCAATTCGTCAGCGCGCTACTGTTCGTTCTCACAGTAGCGGCGGTGTGCTGCGCCGTCATAAACTTCCGCCAGCAGAGCGTCTACCGGTTGCCCGACGACGGCGTAACCTGGGTAGACCGCGAGGCGCGGCCGCAGCCCTCCGGACCCGGACCTGAGAACCAGGTCGTCGCACTCTACGTCGCCCGTCACACCGGCGCCGATAATGCCGGTATCCGCCCGGGCGATGTCCTGGTCTCCATTCACGGAGTAACGATTCACAAGGCCGCGCAAGTACCGCAGGTGCTGAGCGGGGTCGTGCGCTGGATGGGCGCCGTGTACATCGTAAAGCGCGGAGGCACCCAGCTCGGCCCTGTCAACGTCATCATCGGCGAGGCCACCCCCGACACCGCGATCTATTACCAATACGCCGTCGGCGCCATTTACCTGCTCATCGGCCTCTTTGTCTACTACCGCCGCGGTGGCGCGGAACGCTCCGTGCATTTCTACGTCCTCTGCCTGGCTTCGTTTGTCCTCTCCTGTTTCCACTACACCGGCAAGCTGAACGCGTTCGACAAAATCATCTACTGGGGCAACGTCACCGCGGGCATTCTCGCGCCCACCGTATTCCTGCATTTTTGCCTGATTTTCCCGGAGCGGCGTAAGTGGTTCAACACGCGCCTGCGCACCGCCGCACTGTACCTTCCCGGCGCGATTTTGCTGGGCGTTTATGCCCTTATCGCCAACGGTATCCTGCGCACCTCCGCGCCGCTGGTCGATACGCGCTGGTTCCTCGACCGCGTCTGGCTGGCGTATCTCGCAGCATGCTATCTCACGGGCGCGGCCGCGCTCGCGATGCAGTACCGGCGAGCGGAAGATCCCATGGTGCGGCGTCAGATGAAATACCTGCGCAACGGCGCGATTCTCGGCATCGTTCCGTTCGCCGCCTGCTACGTGCTGCCGTACGTATTTGGCGCCGTGCCCGGCTACTACCAGCGGCTGACAGTGCTTTCCCTCGTGCTGATTCCCGCCACCTGGGCCTACGCGATTCTGCGCTACCGCCTCATGGATGTGGACATCATCTTCCAGCAAGGGTAC
>JAICMB010000383.1 GCA_025929455.1 Bryobacteraceae bacterium
GAACCTGACGCGCATCAGGCGGCGCATTGAGGAGTTAAATGAGGAACTGCGCGGCTCGGGTGCGCCGTTCCGCCTGCGGTTGACATAAAACTGCGCGCGGCGAGAGCGATCCCGCCGCGCGCAATGTTTAACTAACCAGCGTATCGAGCATCCAAAGCGCTCCGACCGCGGCTCCCGCGCCGGCAAACAACTTGGCGGTAAGGAGCACGTTGTGGAGCGCCGAGTGTTTTTTCGGAGCATGTTCGCTGAGGGAGCTGTCGTTCTGCAACTCGCGCTCCGCCATGTGGGGTTTTGCTGTCATTTCCGGACTTCCTTTGCTTTGCAGGTGGAGTGGGGCGCTCCGGCGCGAGCGCGTCCGCGCCGCCGCGCACTGAAGCACCACTCCTGCATAGAGCACACCGCGTGCCATTTTCCGGAAGCGCAGCCGCCGTTCGCGAGCGCGTGAGATTATGGGGCAGAGGCGGCCGACGCGCACGCGAACGCGTGGGCAACCTACCGCGATGTAATTTGCGCGCCGTCCGGCGTGCAAACGTTCAAAAACTAACGGCAGGGGACGATATTTGGCGGAAACGACGCGTATGGCAGCGGAGCGGCTGCGCGAAGAATGGCCGGAGCTTTCGGGCGAAGAGCGGTTGAGCGAGTTTCATGCGCTGCCGAGGGCCGAGGCGCAGAAGCTGTTCCTCGATCTGAGCACACGCGACGAATACGACCTCATACAGGAATTGCCGGCGGGCGAGCAGCGCATCTGGCTGCGCCAACTCGCGCCGGACGATGCGGCGGATCTGATTCAGATCGCCGACCCGGTCGACCGCGAGAGATTCCTTGACGAACTGGACAACGTGTCGCGACGCGAAGTGCTGGCGCTGCTGGCATACAAGGAAGACGAAGCCGGCGGGCTGATGAATCCGCGATTTGCGCGGCTGCGGCCGGACATGAGCGTGGACGCGGCGATCAGCTACCTGCGCCGGCAGGCGGCGCACGTCAATACGATCTACTACGCCTATGCCCTCGACGACACGCAGCACCTGCTCGGGGTTGTGAGCTTTCGCGATCTGTTTTCCGCCGATCCGGACCGGCTGGTGCGCGATGTGATGCGCACGCACTTCGTTGCTGCGACAGAGGACATGGACCAGGAGGCGGTCGCGAAGCTGGTGGCCTCGCACCATCTGCTCGCGGCGCCGGTGCTCGATCGCGAAGGGCGCATGCGCGGCATTGTTTCCGTCGACGATGTCATCGACGTGGTGCAGGAAGAAGCGAGCGAGGATATTCAGAAGATCGGCGGTATGGAAGCGCTGGACGCGCCCTACCTAGAATCCGGCTTCTGGTGGATGGTGCGCAAGCGCGCCGGATGGCTCGCGGTGCTCTTCCTCGGCGAAATGCTCACGGCTACCGCGATGGGCCATTTCGAGGAAGAGATTGCGCGCGCGGTGGTGCTGGCACTGTTCGTTCCGCTGATTATCAGCAGCGGCGGTAACTCCGGCTCGCAAGCGACTACGCTGGTCGTGCGGGCGATGGCGCTCGGAGAGGTGCGGCTGCGTGACGTGTTCCGCGTGATCCGGCGCGAGCTTTTCGCGGGGCTCGTGCTGGGCTGTGTGCTGGCGATCATCGGGGCGGCCCGGATTCTGGTGTGGCAGGCCCTATGGCAGACGTACGGCCCGCATTATGGAGTGGTGGCGCTCACTGTCGGGGTCAGCCTCATAGGGGTGGTTATGTTCGGAACCATCGCGGGATCGATGCTGCCTTTCCTCCTCCGCCGATTCAATATGGACCCGGCTAGCGCGTCCGCGCCGTTCGTCGCGACGCTGGTGGACGTAACGGGTCTGGTGATTTATTTCAGCGTCGCGAGCGTGATCATGAGCGGAACGATATTGTGAGCGCATTGCGCCGCCGCGCACGCGCGATATCCTGAACGGTTGGAGGCTTATTGACGCGAGCCAAAATTGGCGCACTGGGTTGTTACAGTCCAGCGCGCGTGCTCAGCAATTTCGACCTCGAGAAGATGGTCGAGACCAACAATCAATGGATTCTCGAACGCACCGGCATTTCGGAGCGGCGCATCGCGGACCCGGAGATCGCGACGTCCGATATGGCCGTGGAAGCGGCCAAGGCGGCACTCGCACAGCGCGGAATCGAACCGAGCGACCTCGACGCCATCATCGTTTGCACCGTCACGCCCGACATGCTGTTCCCCTCGACAGCGTGCCTGGTGCAGGACCGCCTCGGCGCGAAAAACGTGTGGGGATTCGATCTGGTAGCGGCATGCTCAGGCTTCGTGTATGGGCTCACGACTGCGGCGCATCTGGTTGCGAGCGGCGCTCTGAAGCGCGTGCTTGTCATCGGCGCCGACACCATGTCGCGCATCATCGACTACACGGACCGCTCCACGTGCGTGCTGTTCGGGGATGGCGCGGGTGCGATGCTGATTGAACCCGCCGCCGACGGCGAGCGCGGCTTTATCGGATTCCTAAACGAAATTGACGGCAGCGGCGGCGCGTACCTGAAGCAGCCCGCCGGTGGCAGCCGGATGCCGGCGACCCACGAAACGGTGGACAAACGGCTGCACTACGTCAAGCAGGAAGGGCAGCAGGTGTTCAAATACGCGGTGCGCAAGATGTACGAGGCGTGCCGCGACATTCTGGAGCGCAACGGCCTGACCGCGGCCGACGTCGGAGCGTTTATTCCACATCAGGCGAATCGCCGCATCATAACGGCGGCTGCGGAGCGGCTGGGCATCGATTGCGACAAGGTGATCATCAACATCGATAAATTCGGAAACACCACGGCGGGAACGATTCCGCTGGCGACCCGCGATGCGGTGGAGAGCGGGCGCCTCAAGAAGGGCGACATCGCGCTGTTCGCTTCGGTCGGCGCGGGCTACACCGTGGGAGCGAACCTCTGGCGCTGGGAGATGTGATGAAATTGCCGTTCGCGGCGGCCGCACTGGCGTTGGCAGCGGCAGCAGCCGTGAATGTGCCGGCGCCGCCTGTAACGCCACGGCATCCGGTCACGGACACGCTGCACGGCGTTAAGATCACCGACCCGTACCGCTGGCTCGAAGATCAGAAGAGCCCGCAAACGCGCGAGTGGATCAAAGCGCAACAGCAGTACACGAAAACGGTGCTGCAGCAAATTCCAGGGCGTGAGGATCTGCGCCGGCGGGTAGAATCGTTGCTGCGCGTTGAAACGGAAACGGCGCCCGTGGGGCGCGGCGGCCGTTACTTCTACCTGAAGCGCGAACCGGATCAGAACCAGGCCGTCCTCTACATGCGCGAGGGACGCGACGGGCGTGAGCAGGTGCTGGTCGATCCCAACCCGCTGAGCTCCGATCACAATACGTCGGTAGGTTTGATGAACGTGTCAAAAGATGGCACGCTGCTCGCGTACGGCTTGCGGCACGGCGGCGAAGACGAAGTGGAAGTGCATTTCATGGAGCCGGCGAGCCACCGCCAGTTGCCCGATGTCTTGCCCCGTGCACGTATCGAAGCGCTTGCCATCACGCCGTCGCTCAAGACCGTGTATTACGCCGTAGAGAGTCCAGCAGGGCCGCGCTTGCGCATGCACAGCTTCGGGACGGACAGCGAAACCGACCCGGTGATTTTCGGCGAGCAATACGCGGCGCAGGACATCCTGGACGCGAACGTAACGGAGTCGGGCCGCTACCTAGTGATCACGGTCGCGCACGGCTCGGCCGCCGATAACGAGGAGCTGCATTACAAGGACCTGACAGCGAACTCCGAGATTAAGCCGATCGTGACGGGCGTCAAAGCGCGGTTCGAGCCCACGCTGGCCGGCGACACCCTGTTCGTCAATACTACGGTCGATGCGCCGAAGGGACGTGTGGTGCGCGTCGATCTCGCACAGCCGGATCGGGCAAACTGGAAGCCTGTAGTCGGCGAATCGCAGTGGCCGCTCGCTTCCATCTCGGCCATCGGTGACCTACTGGCGCTTAATTACACCGATAATGTCAGCACGCGCATACGGCTGGTGCGCGAAAACGGGCAGCGTGCGGGAGACGTGCGGTTGCCCGGCCTTGGAACCGTGGGTGAGATAAATGGCCGCTGGGGCGACGACGAGGCGTTTTATGCGTTCACTTCGTTTGTGCAGCGGCCGGTGGTGTTCCGATTGACGGTCTCCACGCGCAAACAGACGGTGTGGTTCAACCCGCGCGGTTCGACCGCTACGGCGGATGTCGAGACCACTCA
>JAICMB010000440.1 GCA_025929455.1 Bryobacteraceae bacterium
GACCGCGGTTCGCGCGCGCACGGTCAACAACGGGAAGTCTTGCATCGCGGCGAAACGCTTCATTGTGCACGAGGCGATTTATGACGCGTTCGAGCGGCGTTTCGTCGAGTCCGTGCGGAAGCTAAAGGTGGGCGATCCGATGGATGCATCCACCGATGTCGGACCGCTCGCGACCGCGCAGATCCGCGACGATCTCGCGGACCAGGTGCAGCGCGCAGTGGGAGCGGGAGCGCGCGTGCTCACGGGCGGGCGCGTCATCGGCGGCCCGGGAAATTTTTATGAGCCGTCGGTGCTGGCGAATGTCTCGCGCGAATCGCCCGTCTATCGCGAAGAGGTCTTCGGCCCTGTCGCGATGCTGTTCCGTGTACGCGATCTCGAGGAAGCGGTCACGCTTGCCAACGACACGCCGTTCGGTCTCGGTGCGAGCGCCTGGACCAATGACGAAGCCGAACGCGAGCGCTTCATCAACGATCTCGAGAGCGGCCTGGTGTTCATCAATGGCATGGTCGCTTCGGATCCGCGACTTCCGTTCGGCGGCGTCAAGCGCTCCGGCTACGGGCGCGAGTTGAGCGAATTCGGCATTCGCGAGTTTGTGAACATCAAGACCGTGTGGATCAACGATGGGAATGCTCGCGCGAATCGGACTCGGGCGGAGTAGCGGTTCCGGGATAAGTCACAGCTTGCCCTTCGAGGTGCGCGAATGATGTTATGTGGTGGGGTTTGGCCTGCGTAGCGCTATGAATATGGCGAACCTCGATGCCGCGCGCCGTTAGGGCATCCGCGACAAGCGAGCGATGGCAGCGCCATTCCACTGCTTCGGCGCACATGATCGCGGTTGGTTTTTCCCGTGCGAGTATGATCAACTCGTCGAGCGCGGCGGCAAACTCCGGTGTCTGCATGTAATCGGCATAACCGCGAAACGACGCATTGCGCCACGCGGTGTTGAGGGAGTCCTTGCGGGCGTGGCGTAGGCCACCGAGCGCCTGCATGTGCATATACTCGATGCCGTGCGCCGCAAGCGCCTGCGGCAGCGTGTCGCGGTTGAACTGCGGATTGGTGCGGGAGCGCGGCACGGTGCGAATATCGACCAGCCGCTTGATCCCATGCGCTTCGAGAACGGCGATGAACTGATCGAGCGGGCGCGTGGAGTGTCCGATGGTGTAAACCATCATAAGGGACCGTCCATCGATTTTACCGTCCAAGAACTCGGACGTGCGTGGCCGGAACGGAGGCGCTCATGACGCTGTCTTCAGATTTTCGCTATGCGTGGCGCATGCTCGGTAAGAGTCCGGGCGTAACGGCCGTGGCGGTGCTGTCGCTTGCGCTCGGGATCGGCGCGAACACGGCCATCTTTTCGGTGGTGAACGCGATCCTGCTCACGACGCTGCCGGTGAAAGCGCCGCAGCAGCTATATCTCCTTACCAACAACCCGTCGCCGCGCGGCTTCAACCCAAGCTGGAACTATCCCGATTACGTTGCTATGCGCGATCGCAATACTTCGTTCAGCGGCTTGGCCGGGTACAGTCTCGGGCTGCAAGCGGTCGGAATGCAAGCCAGTAGTGCGCAGGACACGACCGAACTCACGCACGGCACATTTGTCTCGGGCAACTACTTCGACGTGCTCGGCGTAACGCCCGCGGCAGGACATTTGTTCAGCGCCGCCGACGGTCGCGCGCCCGGAGCATCGCCGTATGTGGTGCTGAGCTATGCCTACTGGCACAACCGCTTCGACGGCGATACTCGCGTGATCGGGCGCAAGCTATGGCTGAACGGTTATCCCATGACGGTGATCGGCGTGTCAGCTCCCGGTTTCACCGGCGCCGATGTCGCGTTGAAACCGGACCTGTTCATGCCGATCATGATGAAGCCGCAGGTCTCGCACGAACCGTTCGAGGTCTGGAACAACCGGCACTACTGGTGGATGGCCGTGCTTGGCCGCGTGCGGCCCGGCACACCGCTCCAAAAAGCGGAAGCGGAGCTTTACGGCATCTGCAAGGATCAGGCCGCGGCCGAGCGCCGCACTTCGCCGGACCCGAAGATGGCGAACAAAGCATCGGTTGTGGTCCTGCACGCGGCCGGAGGCGGGTATTCTTTCATAGCCAACAATCTCAGAAAACCGCTCATCGTTCTATTCGTGATCGTTGCGCTGGTGCTGTTGATCGCGTGCGCGAACATTGCGAATCTGATGCTCGCGAGGGGCGCGGCGCGGCGGCGCGAATTGGCAGTCCGGTTGGCGCTCGGCGCAACGCGCTGGCGTGTTGCGCGCCAACTCTTATCGGAAAGCGTTCTCATAGCGCTGCTGGGCGGCGCGGCCGGGTTCCTGGTTTCAATCGCGGGTGTGCGTCTGCTGATGCGTTTCGCCCCGCAACCCGCGTGGGCGCCCGTTCACCTGGACGTACACCTGGATTGGCGCGTGCTGGCGTTTACCATGACAGTTTCCGTATTCACGGGCTTGCTATTCGGCATCGCGCCCGCGCTGCGTGCCAGCAGGCCGGACCTGGTGCCCGCACTTAAGGAGGATGTACCGGGCTCGACCGGCGCGTCGCGGTTTACGTTCCGGAACGCGCTGGTAGTGTCCCAAGTTGCGCTTTCGTTACTACTGCTGGTGGGCGCGGGGCTATTCGTGCGGACACTGGAGAACCTGCGCGCGCTCGATACCGGGTTCGCGCGCGAGAACGTCGTCGTCGCGCGGGTGAATCCCACGCAGTTCGGATACAAGGGCCAACGCACGCGCAATTTTTATGACCGGCTGCGCGCGCGCGTCGGTGCTCTACCCGGCGTGCGTTCCGCGACCATTGCCAGCATTACTCCGCTCTCCGGGTCCTCTTGGAGCGGCAGCGTTGCCGTCGAAGGGTATACGTTCAAAGCGGGCGAGCGGAACCAGGTTGAGTTCGATGCTGTCGGCCCGAATTACTTCAGAACGCTAGGGACGCCGGTGTTGCTCGGGCGCGACTTCCGTGAAGCGGATAATCCCACCGTTACCGTGCAAGCTCCCGACCGCTTCGAGCCCGGCAAGGAGCCGCCCGAACCGCCGGGTCCGCGTTTTGCGATCGTGAACGAGAGCTTCGCGAGAAAATACTTCGCGGGGCGCGTCGCGCTTGGCCTGCACGTCGCGATGGGCGAGAAATACCAGCCGCAGAAGGCGTATGAGATCGTGGGCGTCGTCAAAGACGCTTACTATCGCAATCTTCGGAACAAAATCGAGCCGATGATGTTCATTCCGATCTGGCGCGTTAGTGCGCAGGACAGCGCGCTCGTGATACGCACCACCGGCAGCACGCCGCAATTGACGGCACTGTTGCGGCGCGAAATCGCCGCGCTCGATCCGGTCATTCCGCTGCTGAACATTCGCACGCTGGAGCATGACGTGGATCAGGAAATCCTGAACGAGCGGCTCATTGCGACGCTTTCCGGATTTTTCGGGGCGCTGGCGCTGCTGCTGTCGGCTGTCGGACTATACGGCGTGATCTCCTATGCCGTGACGCAGCGCACGCGCGAGATCGGCATTCGCGTGGCGCTGGGGGCGCAGCGCGGTAGCGTGCTGCGAATGGTGTTCCGCGGCGCTGCGGCGTTGGTTGTAACGGGCGCCGTGATCGGCGTTGCCGTGGCGCTCGCGCTCACCCGTCTGGTGCAATCGTTCTTGTACGACGTTGGCGCGCAGGATCCGCTCAGCATTGCTTTGGCCGTCGCGATCCTCGCGGCCGCGGCTGCGCTGGCGGCGTACTTGCCCGCGCGGCGTGCCACACGTGTGGACCCGATGTCGGCGTTGCGGTACGAGTGAGGCAGGCAGTATAC
>JAICMB010000329.1 GCA_025929455.1 Bryobacteraceae bacterium
TGATCTCCGTTTGCATTAACTACGTCGATCGCGGCAATCTATCCGTCGCCGGTGTCGCGCTCAGCAAGGAACTTCACCTTTCGCCGTCGCATCTGGGCTGGCTGCTGTCGGCGTTCTTCTGGACATACGCGAGCATGCAGATGGTGGCGGGCTGGTTAATTGACCGCTATAACGTGGTGTGGGTTTACGCGGCGGGGTTCTTCATTTGGACCATTGCGACGTTTCTGACCGGTCTGGCTTCGACCTTCGTTGTGCTGTTTGCGCTGCGCCTGCTGCTGGGCGTTAGCGAATCGGTGGCGTATCCTTCTTATTCCAAAATTTTGGCGGCTGGTTTTCCGGAGCGGCAGCGCGGCATCGCGAACGGATTGATCGATGCGGGATCGAAGCTGGGCCCCGCGCTGGGATTGATGATCGGCGGGCTGATTCTGGTGCATTTCGGCTGGCGCTGGATTTTTCTCGGCGTCGGACTGGTAAGCATGCTGTGGCTGTTCCCCTGGTGCGCCATCGCGGGACGAATAAAGACCGCATCGCGGAGTGAGTGCAAGGAAGCCCCGGGGTTCCGCCGCATTTTCGCGGAGCGCGATGCGTGGGGCACATTTCTCGGGCTGTTCTGCGCCAACTACGCGTGGTATTTCATGCTGACCTGGCTGCCGCAGTATCTCATCATGGAGCGGCACTACAGCACGGAGGCGATGGCGATTACGGGGTCGCTGCCGTTCTGGACAGTTGCTGCAGGCGCTGTTGTGGGTGGGTTTGCGGCGGATTTTTGGATCGACCGAGGCGGCAGCACAACGGTCGTTCGCAAGGCGTTTACGGCGGGCGGGCTTTGTCTGACCGCGATCTTGCTGATACCGGCGGCAGTGATTGCCGGGCAGACTGCGGCGATGGCGGTGCTGGCGTGCGCCTCGTTCGCGTTCGGCCTGTTCAGCGCCAATCACTGGGCCGTCACGCAGACCCTGGCCGGAACGCTCGCAGCGGGCAAATGGACGGGCATCGAAAACTGCGCGGGAAACATCGCGGGCGTCGTTGGACCGGTGGTCACCGGCTATGTAGTCGAACGGACCGGGTCATTTTATTACGCGTTCGTGTGCGTCTCGGTGCTCGCGCTGCTCGGGGCGTTCGCGTTTCTGGTGATCATCCGCCGCGTTGAAGAAGTGGACTGGTGCGCTAAGCCTTAAGCGCGCGGGCGAGTGGCGCGTACGAGCCACGAGCCCGGCACGAACGGCAGCACGTGCTCGCCCCAGCCGTCTCGCAGGGCGGTGCGGAAGAGAGTGGAAAACGCGAACGGGCGTGCGATTCGTTTGCGGCACACGCGCAGGTAGGACGCGACCGAGTCTCCAGTAGCCGCCGCATTGCCGGCCAGCGCACCTGTGATCAGCGCGCAGGTAATTCCCGAGCCGGTGAACGGGTCGACGAACGAGAGTGCGTCGCCGGCGCGGTAGCAGTTGTCCTGTTCGGTCCAGCTATTTCCGAAGACGAGCGGGCCAGTGATCAGCCATTCCATCGTGCGTGTGAGAGGCCGCACGCGTTCGCGGAGGGCGGAGGACGCGTCGATGATCGCGTCGATGTCGAACGCATGAGAGCGCAAGGCGTCTTCGGGTCCGAGGCCGCAGATGTTGGTCGCACCGGCTTCGACACAGTTCACGCCTACGTAAAATCCATTACCGAAATAAAGCTCCACCGCGTCGCCGGCCGGGCCGCTGAAGTGCGCTTTGAAACCGAACAGGCGTCGGCCGCGGACGGTTTTCGCGTGGCGGCCATGCGCGACGATGGAAATTTCGGTAGTGGAGGTAGCACTGTCGCGAGCGACGGTCGCGCCCCGTGCGTGGGCCTGCTGAAGCAGAAGATCGTCGAGCGCGTAGCGGCTTACGCCGAAAGCGGGTTCGGGCAAGCGGCCGCCCTTCTCCGCGCGCGGAAAGCAGAGGCGATAGTGGGTGACGCGAGCCGGGCCGAGCGTCGCGAAGGCATTCCAAAGGCCCAGTTCGGTTAACGGGGCCGCGGCTTCGGGGCTGATAAATTCGCCGCAGACCTTGTGGCGGGGGAACTGCGACTTCTCATATATAAGGATGCGCGCACCGGCATGCAGGGCGGCGATGGCGGCAGCACTTCCGGCGGGTCCACCACCGACGACCGTCGTCAACGGAAGTACAGCACGTCCGGACGCACGTGGGTGTTGTCCGCGGCGCACGGGCCGCATTCCATCTGGTAATCCGAACGCGCGGCGCGGATGATCTCGGGAATGACTTTGGGATGATCCGGCTGATGATAGGCGGCGACCGACAGCCGCGGCTTCCATTTGGCGAGCGTGTTTCGCGCGCCGGCCAGCGCACGCGGTTCCGCGCCTTCGATATCGAACTTGATGTAATCGACGCGGGGCAGGTTCAGCTCAGTGACGATCTCGTCAATCGTCGTAAGCGGCACGTGCGTGACGTTTACGGTATGCTCGCGTTTCATGACGAAGCTGTCGGCAGCGGAGTTCTGCGGATCGACACGCAGCGTGAGCGTATCGTTTTTGTCCCAAACGCCTTTCGGCACGATGACGACACGGCCGGCCGCAATTTCGTTCGCGAAGTTTCGCCGCAGGCACTCCAGGTTCTCGGGCGCGGGCTCGATCGCGACGATCTTTTTCGCGCCGGCCGCTAGCTCTTCGTTCACGGTGACTCCGACGTTGGCGCCGCAGTCGAGCGTAATATCGTTCGCCTGCGGCCCGTTCGGCGCGACCCCGTAAATCTTACGCTGCTGTTCCGCAAGATTAAACGGCAGGACGTAGCGGCTGCCCGCCGGAATCCAGAACCGGCCTTTGGGTGTTTGCCACAATTCGTATCCCGCGGAGTCGGTCTGTAGCAGCTTGCTGGCGCGGAGGATTGCGTCCTTGTCGCGGATCTCGGCTTGCAGATTATCCGCGCTGCGTACCGCCTGGCTAAGCGGACAATACGGGCTACGGCCGGTCAGCGCCCAGGTCGCGTACTTGAAGGGCGGACACCAAGCGTATCCCGCAACCGCCAAGACCAGCGGTACGGCCGCGAGCGATCCATAAACAGCTTTCACGTCAACGCATGATAGCAGCCCGGGCAGGCTGCCGGCGCACGGAATGCATCAACGACTAATGGCGCCCCATACGCCGCTCAGGGGCAGCCAGCCCCGCGCGTTGTAATCGCCAAGCGTAAGCACGATCATGATCGTCATCCAGAACAGGCCCGCGGCCGCGAACAGGCGCGTGAGCGAGTCGTCAAACTTCACGTGCATGAAGAAATAAGCCACGATCATCATCTTGGTGCCGGCGATGAGCAGTGCAACGACGACATTGAACACGCCCATCTGAACATGAGCCAAGCCCCAAGTCAGGCCGGCCAGGATGACCAGCGCAAACCATACCCACAGATATGTCCTTACGGATTCGACGCCGTGCTCCATTATGAGTACCCTCTCGATTCGCCGACGAGATATAACAGCGGGAACAAAAAGATCCAGACAATATCGACAAAGTGCCAGTACAACCCTATAATCTCTACCGGCGTGTAGTAATTCGGTCCGAACCGCCCGCGGTAAGCCATTACGAACAGCGTCGTCAGCATTCCTACGCCCACGCACATGTGCAGGGCGTGGAACCCTGTCATGAAAAAGTAGAAGCAGAACATCAACTCGGCGCCACGGAAAAAATGAGACTCGGGATACTCGAATCCGAAGCCGGGCACCTTATGGTCCTGCCAGTGGTTGTAATACTCCGTCATCTTTATGGCGATGAACAGCACGCCCAGAATGATGGTCAGGGCGAGGTGAATCATCTGCTGCTTGCGAGCGCCGAGGCGGGCCGCGCGAACGGCCAGAGCCATAAAGAGACTGCTGCACAGCAGCACCATCATGTTAGTGCCGCCCAGGTTCGGCTCCATGTACTTGCTGGTGCTGGCAAATGCGTCCGCGTACATGTTCCGGTAGATCGTATAGGCGGTGAACATGCCGCCGAAAAACATGATCTCAGTCAGTAGGAACACCCACATTCCGAGCGTGGATGCCTTGATCTGCTGCTCCATCGTGTCGAACTGATGGGCAACCTGCCCCGGGCGTTCGACGACGAGATCAGCCATGGCGCGCTTCCTCCCCGGCGTGCGCGTACGCGTACGCCTCTTCCGTAACTATCGGTGTCGTTTCAAAATTGAATGTCGGCGGCGGCGAAGTTGTCTCCCATTCCAGGCCCCGTGCGCCCCAGGGATTTGCCGGCGCATCCTGTCCGTATTTGAGCGACCAGAGCAAGTAGATGAGTGGAAGGAAATATCCGACCGCCAGAATGGAAGCACCCGCGGAGGACATTATATTCAATAGCTGGAACTCCGGCGCGTAGGCGTGATAGCGGCGCGGCATTCCAGCGTAGCCGAGAATGAACTGTGGGCCGAAGGTCAGATTGAATCCGAGAAACGTGATACCGGCCGACAACTTCGCCCAAAACTCCGGATACAACTTGCCACTGATCTTAGGCCACCAAAAGTGTATGCCGCCGATGTATGCCATGACCATGCCGCCGACCATTACGTAATGGAAGTGGGCGATAACGAAGTACGTGTCGGTCACGTGAACGTCTAGCGCGATCGTGGCCACGAACAACCCCGTAAGCCCTCCAATGGTAAATAGTCCGATAAATCCTAGCGCGTAGAGCATGGGTGTATCGAGTTTGATGGAGGCGCGCCACATCGTAGCAGTCCAGTTGAA
>JAICMB010000131.1 GCA_025929455.1 Bryobacteraceae bacterium
CAGCGATAAACGCCGCGCCGCTGCGACCTGCTGTTTCAGGCCAGGCGTCATGCCGATCGCGATAGTGAAAGGAGCGGCGCACGCCAGCATGTGGCTCTCTGTCACGTCGAGAGTAGCGCCCGCGCCGTGTAACTCGACGGCGATTTCGCTCTGCGGCTCGCGCATGCCTGCGATGCATTGCTGCGGGAACGTATCGGCGCCCAGGAGCAACTGCCGGGCGGCTTTGCGCGCGCGTTCAGATACCCGCATCGGTTTCGCGAATGCGTTCGAATTCGAGCAGCACGGAGTCGGCCATGCCTCGAATTACGGGCATGCCCCCGATCTGCGCGTCTACGGCCGCGAGGGCTTTTGTCGCGGCTGGGAACCGGCTCGCCCATCGCTCCAGGTAGGACGGAGGGACCAATATCCCCATGCCGGTCCAGTGATGGAGCCGGAACCCCGGCGCGAACGAGCGCGCGATGTGGCGGACGGAAGGATAGTGGACGTTCAGAACGCCGCCCGGAAGGGTGCGCGCTACTGCGCGGCCAAGGCGCTGTCCCGCGCGGCGCGGGTTGCCGTGCGCGAGGAACCACGCGATTTCCCAGGGAACGAACTTTCCGATCATGCAAATGACAAGCTGCGCACCGGGCTTCAGCAGCCGGTGTAGCGCGCGCGCCACGGCGGGGAGGTCTCGGACACAGTTCAGACCGGCGAAGTTGGAGAACGCGCCATCGAACGGTCCTTCGGGCTGCAGTTCAGCGAGGCTTTCGGTGGCCAGCACGCGGAACTCGGCGCGCTCGCTCGTACTTGAACCACGGGCGCGCTCACGGGCGAGATGAATCATGCCGGGCGAGATGTCGCAGGCGAGGACTTGCACGCCGCGTTGCACGAGGTGGAGAGCGTCGATGCCCGTTCCGCAGTTTAGTTCAATAATACGCTCGGGCGGATGGAACACGCGGTCCAGGCGGCGCCACACCGCCTCACGCCGGAGCTGCCCGATCAGCGTACCCGTGAAGTCGCGATCGTACGTTCCCGCGGCGGTGTCCCAGTAATGCTGTGTCGCGGGCGCCGGATCGACTGCCACGGCCTAAGCCTATCACCGCGGGCGTGGCGCTACACTTCGAGACATGCCGGACAAAGTACGCTGGGGCATTCTGAGCACTGCGGCCATCGGTACGCGCAAGGTGATCCCCGGGATGCAGAAGAGCGCCTGGTGCGACATCGCGGCCATTGCGTCGCGCGACCTTCCACGTGCGCGGCAGGCGGCGGACACGCTCGGCATCCCCCGGGCGTACGGATCGTATGAAGAGCTGCTGAACGATCCAGATATCGAGGCCATCTACAACCCGTTGCCCAACCATTTGCACGTGCCATGGTCGATTCGTGCGGCGCGCGCGGGTAAGCATGTGCTGTGCGAAAAGCCGATTTCCATGGACACGGACGAGTGCCGGCAATTGATCGCTGTCCGCGACGAGACGCGCGTAAAGATTGGCGAAGCGTTTATGGTGCGCACGACCCCGCGCTGGCTGCGCGTCCGGGAGTTAGTCCGGGGCGGCGCTATCGGCGAGTTGAAAGCGATCGCCGGGTTCTTCAGCTACAACAACGCGAACCCCGAGAATATTCGCAATGTTCTCGAGTACGGTGGCGGCGCGCTGATGGATATCGGCTGCTACCCCATTACGCTTTCCCGCTGGCTGTTCGATGCCGAGCCGGTGCAGATATCGGGCGCGGTGGAGCGCGACCCGGTTTTCCGCACCGACCGCCTCACCTCCGCGGTGCTGGAATTTCCAACGGGACACGCGATTTTCACGTCCGGCACGCAGATTGTGCCGTACCAGCGCATGCAGATTTTTGGCACCCGCGGCCGCATCGAAGTAGAGATTCCGTTCAACGCGCCGCCGGACCGGCCGACGCGCCTCGTCATCGACGACGGCTCCGATTTGTTCGGGGGCGGCATACGCAGCGAAGAATTTCCGGCCTGCGACCAGTACACTGTTCAAGGTGACGAATTTTCGCGCGCTGTGCGCGGCTTGCGCGACGTGCCGGTTTCGCTTGAGGATGCCTTGAAAAATATGGAAGTGATTGAAAGGATTTTTGGTAAATGCAACGCCGCGGTTTCCTGAAGGTTGCGGCAGCCGCTGCCGCCGCACCCGCGCTCCCGTCGCGGGCAGCGCAACCTGCATCGCACTTGGCCGCATCGCTCACAGCGTACTCGTACCGGAACCAGCTCAAGAGCCGGGCGCTTTCGTACGCGGACCTGATCCGTATCGCGTCGGACGCGGGCGCGCGCGGACTGGATCTGACGGCGTACTGGCTGCCGGATACGTCAGATAATACGCTGCTGCCGCTCCGGCGTGCAGCGTACCGCGCCGGCGTGGACATCTACACTATCGGCGTGCGTGCGTACATGTGCCGTCCGACGGCGGAGGCGCAAGCCGCGGAGGCGGAGAACGTGCGAAAGTGGGCCGACGCTGCCGCGCGCCTGGGAGCGTCGCACATGCGGGTGTTCGGCGGGCCGGTCCCTAAGGGCGCCAGCGAGCAGCAGGCAATCGGCTGGGCCGTGGAAACTCTGAAGCGCTGCGCCGACGTGGCGGGCGCGCACGGTGTCATCGTGGGGGTCGAGGACGATGGCGGCCTGACCACGAACGCCGCTCCGACGATTGCGATCGTACGCGGCGCCGCGTCAACATGGGCCGGAATCAATCTCGATATCGGCAATTTCCCAACGAATGGTTATGAGCAGATCGCGATGTGCGCGCCGCTCGCGACCAACGTGCATTTCAAACCGCGCGTTCACGAAGGGGGAGGCGAGCAGCCCGTGGACACGGACCGCGTACTGAAAATCCTCGCGGGCGCGGGCTACCGTGGGTTCGTTTCGCTGGAATACGAATTGAGCGAAAACGCGGAGACCGAAGTGCCGAAACTGCTGCGCATGCTGGCGGACAAAACCAGCGCCGCTGCGAGCGCGGCTTAAGTCTGCAGTTGCGGTTGCGCGTGGTCCTTCACTTCGCGGTAACGGTCGCGCGCTTCGACGATCGCGCGGCGCGCTTCCATGGGACCGCCCCACCCTTGCGTCGCCGTAACGCGGCCTTCCAGCTCTTTGTAGATCGAGAAGAAATGCTCCAGCTCGCGCCGCACATGCGAGAAGATCTGGTCCATGGTGTGGACCTGGTCGTAGCGCGGATTGCGATTCGGTACGGCCACGATCTTCTGATCGTTTTCTTCCTGATCCATCATGCTAAGCAACCCGACCGGGCGCACCTCGATGAGGCATCCGGAGAAGCTCGGCTCTTCCACCATCGCGATCACGTCCAGCGGGTCGCCGTCTGACGCGAGTGTGCCCGGGACGAAGCCGTAGTCGCCGGGATAGTGGACGGGCGAGTAGAGCGTGCGGTCCAAGCGGAACACGCCCAATTTGCCATCATATTCGTATTTATTCGAGGAATTCTTCGGGATCTCGACGATCATCCGCACCAACTCGGGACAGTCGGGACCGGGATCGAGGTCGTATAAGTGCATCCGCCTTCCAAAGTAGCAGAGCGGGACGCGCGAGCCCGTGCGCGGCGGGGGTCAGCCTCCGAACAAGCGTTTGAAAAACGCGCCGAAGTGCCAGTGCCTGCCCGGGCATTCGGCCCAGCCCGGCGGCGCGAAGCTGATGATTTTGCTCGAGCGGTCGACGAATAACATGTCGGGCTGCGCGTTCGGGTAGTCCACGCGCACGAGCACTCCGTTGCCGCAACTCTGGGTCATGGAAATATGCGAGGCAGAAGCGTTCGCGTTCGCGCTACGCGGTCCCCAATCTTCCATGAATTTGTCGAACGAGTAATCGCGGCAGGGCGTGGCCGCGGTGCATCCCCACAGCGCGTACGCCTGTTGATACTGGTGTGCGCGCAGGTCGGAGAGGAACTCGTTAACGCGGGTTTGCTCGGTGCGATTTTTGAAAACGGCGTACAGGATGAACGCGATGATAATGGCGCACACCACCGCGATCACGATGCGAAGGATCAGCCGGATGCGCCGCGCCTTACCCGCTTCGGCCGCACCATACGCCTCCAGATAGCCGCTCATGTCGAAGGGGCGGCGCGTTCCGGAGAAGCGCCGCCGCTAGCCTTACTGTAGCGCCTACTTTGCAGCCGCGCCGGGAGTGGCCGCCGCGCCCGTGGTGGCACCGGGAGTCGCGGTCAAGGGATACGTCTTGTCGTATGCCGCGACGGCCTCCTGCGTCAGATCGAGAGCCGGCTTGAAATACAACGTATTGTTGCTATCGATCACCACGTCGACGCCCTTTTCCTGGGCGAGCTTGTTCACAACTTCCTGCATGCGCTTACCGGCGCGCTGCAAAATGCTCTGGCGGTCGCTGTTTACGTCTTCCTGCAAATCTTGCTGTATACGCTGGAGCTCGCGCTGCTTGCGCTGACCTTCCGCCGTGAGCTGCTGCTGGCCAAGCTCGCTGAGCTTGCCGCTCTGCAACTGCGACTGCAGCGATGCCAGATCCTGCTGCAGCTTGGACATCGCCTGCTCGCGCGGCCGGTATTTGGCCTCCAGGTCGGCCTGAGCTTTCTTGATTTCGGCCGTTTCGGACAGCGCGCGTTGTGAATTGATGACCGCGACCTTCGCTTGCGCCGCTGCCACGGCAACCATGGCCGCCGCGATCAGCGCGGTTCTAACCAACTGCTTCATTTATCGAGAACTCCCAATATTTCATCTTCGCGCAGGATGAGATATTCCTGGCCTTCGATCTTGATGTCGGAGCCGGAATATTTACCGAACAGGATGCGGTCTCCCGCTTTCACTTCGAGCGGAGCGCGCTCTCCATTGTCCAGCAGCTTGCCGTTGCCGGCCGCCACCACCTCGGCCTGCTGCGGTTTTTCTTTCGCTGTATCCGGAATAATGATGCCGCCGCGAACCGACTCGGCCTCTTCCACGCGCTTCACCAGCACGCGATCATGTAGCGGGCGAATATCCATGTACTTCTCCTTGCCTATATTGTCGTTGGGGTGGCGAGACAGGCGCTCACCTGTCAAAAGCGAATATACCACAGCGGCGCGGCGGGCTCCGGTAAGATGGTGGGCGGAGGAATGGCCGAGTGGTTGAAGGCGGCGGTCTTGAAAACCGTTAGCGGGGCAACTCGCTCGGGGGTTCGAATCCCTCTTCCTCCGCCAAATCCGAACTGTCCATTCATAGCGACGAATCGAAGTGTCAACGAAGCTTGCGACGGACATTCGCACCGAATCGGCCGCCTCGATTACCTTAACAATCCCGCCACTCGGGTTCGCGCTGCAGGATTGGGAGGAGTGCGGAAGTATCAATCAGCGCGGCAGACCGGCTTCGTCGTAACCAAGATCTCATCCGCCGACCTGCCGTCAACGACCTGCAGATTCGCACAGCGTTCAGCAATCTGCTCTAATTCATCCGCCAAACGGCGCTCGGCCCGCTCCCGCCGCACTCGCATGAGCCGGTCTCGCAGGGCCTTCGCAACCGCTTCCGTTACGCTTTCGCCCGTCTGCCGGGCGAGCTCCGACGCAAGCTGTTCGATCTCGCGGTTGCGAATAGTCAGTGCCATTCACGTGTCGCTCCCTAGTACATTCTCTCCGTCTGCACGGACTACGGCTGCCCGTTGCGGGCTGCGCTCGGTTCCACGGCCCGGGCAAGCTCGGTCTGGGCTAACGAATAAAACAACCCCCAACTCGAACCCTTGTGATCGACGATCTTGCGGAACTCCGTCGCCGCTTCCTTTGCCTTACGCAGATCGAGATATGCAAGTCCTCTGAGATAAACGGCCTCGGGGAATGCCCGCTCGTATGGCGCAGCCGATTCCAGGAATCCGAGAGCGTTCGCCGGCCGTTTTCGCCCGAGTTCGATGGCGGCGCGAATTTCAGGTAACCCGACGGCGTTCCACAGCGTTCCGTCCGGTTGTGGTTTAGCCTGTTGCGCTGCGAGCTTCTCCGCGCCTGCCGCATCGCCGCACAACGCCAGCGCGAGCGCGGGATGGCCAGCATGCCGGACGCCCTCGCATTTGCCAACTACTGCTTCCGCCAAAACATCAGCATGTTCAAACTCGCGCGTCACATCTTTCAAACCCTGGGCCCGCGCCGACTCCGCTGCCCGACGGTAGAACGTACTGGCTTCCTGCCGGTGACCCAGAGCGTCCGCATTGGACGCCTGCAAGTCTAAGCTGATGTATTCTTCCGGCCTGCCTGAAAACCACTGCACCTCGCGGCTGGCGGCCGTCTGATCGCCTTCTATATACGCAATTTTCAGCGCACGCTCGTGAAGCCGCGACCCATCGAATCCCGACGCTCGCGCCTCGGCCAACGCCTTCCGGGCATCATTGAGACGGCCCAAGGCGATTTGTGCGCTCACCAGGTTCCGACGGGGTGGCTCAACGTGCGGCTCCAGCCGCACGGCCGTCTGGGCTTCCGCAAGCGCCTGTTCGAATCGCCCTTCGCTCCTGAGCAGCACGCTGAGCTCATTATGACTGCCCCAATACCGCGGATACGTGCGCGTTGCGACGCGATAGGCGCCGACGGCTTTGTCCAGCTCCCCCGTTACTTGCCAGTAATAGCGTGCCGAGATGACCAGGCGTTCGAATTCCGAAACGCGGTCGACCAGCGCGAAGGCCTTCCTCTGAAATTCGACCGAACGCTCCACGTCCCCAGCGTTGTTGTACGCGATCGAAAGCATTTCATAATCCCAGGCAAACTTCGGATCGAGTTCCGCGGCGCGCTGGAAGAATGGAATCGCGGCAAGAAATTTCCCCTGTGACTGCGGCGTGAAGCCCAGGGTGTAGTATTGCAGGGCCTGCAGGGAAGACGTCGTGAACTGATCGAGAGGGCGAGTCAACTTCTCCACTGAGGCCAGCGATTCTCCCAGCTTGGTGCGCATGCCCGTCGCGGCTTTATCCATCGCCTGCAGGACATGTTCTTTATCTGCCGCCTCGCTCTGCTCCCGAGCGAGCGTCGTGCCGTTCTCGCAGTTCACAGCCTGAAGGGTAAGGACGTAGGATGCCCCGAAGCTCGCAATGCTGCCTTCGATCGTGGCCGTCGCCGCGTCGCGCACACAGATGTCGTGAGCGATTGGACTGCTGATGCGCTCCGACGCGGGGTGGCCCATGAGCCGGAGATCGTGTCTCATTTCCGAGTCATCCATGATCTTCAGAAAAGGCGATTGTTCCAGTTGAATAGCCAGCGCCTGGCGCAGTGTGCCGTTGAAAACCGAATCACCCGTACTGTTGGTGAAGTCGGAAAGCACCACTACATCCTGGTCCGTGAGCGAGGCAGCGTGAACCCGATGGCGCAATGCAAACACGCTGCCCGCAACGATTGCTACGGCTAACGCGGCGATTGCCGCTGCAGTGCGCCAGGTGCGCGGTTTATGCGCGTTTTGAAGAGCGCGCTCCAGATCTCCGGCGCTTTGCCACCTCTGAGCAGGCTCTCTCTCCAAACAACGGCTGACGACCGTTTCGAGAGCTCGGGAGCGAACCGGCGGCCGCTGCGGGGTTACGCGCTTAGCGGTCAGCATCTCGTACAGGACACAACCGAAGGCATAGATGTCTGAGCGCGCATCGCCCGGCTTTCCCTCCCACTGTTCCGGGGCCATGTAGGCAGGTGTTCCCATGATGCGGCCCGCCTCCGTCTGCGTTTCGGTATTTTCTTGCGGCGGTCTGAGCGGCGCTGCCAGGCGCGCGAGGCCAAAGTCCAGCACCTTAACTGTGCCGTCCTGGCGCACCATAACATTGCCGGGCTTCAGGTCGCGATGGATGATGCCGGCTTGGTGGGCTGTCTTGAGCGCGGTAAGGATCTGCCCCGCAACTCGCAAAGCCTCGGGCGCGGCCAGCGGCCCGGCAGCCAGTATTTCCGCCAGGGTTCGTCCCTGTACAAGCTCGGTCGCGATAAACGGCCGGCCTTCCCACTCGCCGACCTGAAATACGGTAACGATATTCGATTGGTTCAGTGCCGCGGTCAGGCGTGCTTCACGCTCGAAACGGTGCAGGCGGTCCTGGTCCCGCTCGACTCCCGGCGGCAAGAGCTTCAGCGCGACCTGGCGTCCGAGCTTGAGGTCTTCCGCCAGATAGACCACACCCATTCCGCCCCGTCCGATTTCTCTGAGGACGCGGAAGTGGTCCAGCACGGATGC
>JAICMB010000536.1 GCA_025929455.1 Bryobacteraceae bacterium
GGTCTTAGCTTGCTTGGCGAGAACACTCGCATAATACGCCCTGCAACTGTCATACGTCTCGCCCAGTTCCTTGTAGCCCATGCCCGGCTTCGACGGTTGGCCACTCCAGACCCGCTTCGTCCGCTGCAGAAAACGCTTGGCCTATAAGCCGTCGTGTTCGGTTTGGTTGCGGCTCGGCTGCTCTGCGGGGCAGGTTGTCAGCCTGCGGCCGATTGTCAATCGGCCTAAACCGGCCGCCGTATCAGCCCGCGTGCAGCCCTCAAGCCCGCCGTGCGACGTTCAAGACAATACTCACCAGAAAAGCAATGATGAACACGAAAAAAATCACCTTCGCGATCCAGGCGGAAGTTGCCGCGAGTCCGCCGAAGCCAAAAATTGCAGCCACAATGGCAATAAGTAAAAAGACAAGCGCATAGTAAAGCATGGCAGTGACTCCATAGTGATGAGAGCAGTCCTGCTTCCAATCCTCACCTTAGTCTCACGTGCCACCGGTTCAGCAACTTGGACCCGGCCGAAGGTCGCACCCGGCGACGCCCCGGTAAAAACGTAAGGCGCGGATCGGCCCTATTTTCCGTAAAATCATCGCACTGGCCGCGCAAATGGTGGCCATGCAGTTGCACTCACGGACGTGTGCGCGATCCTGCGGACGGGCGAAAGAAGCGGCTGAACATGCGCCGCGTTCTGTACTTATTCTTCTTTGCATCGGCGATGGCGCTGCTAGTCGGGTTCGCGTTTGTCGCGGTGCCGTATTTCAAGTACGCGCGCGATGTAGACCGGCAACTTGCGAACGGGCCGTATCAACATTCGATGACTTACTATTCGGCGCCGGAAGAATATTCGACGGGCGATCCCGCATCCGCGCTCGACATGGAGAGCGCGCTGCGGCGCGCGGGCTACCGGCGGTCGCCGGCGGGCGAGCCGAACACGTTCGACATAACGCAGGCCGGGATCGCCATACAACTGCCGGGCACGCGAGTTCTGGTCAGGTTCAACAAGGGCGCGGTAACGAGCATCACCGACGCCGCGATGCATACGCGCGTCGACAGGCTGATGGTGCCGGCGCAGGTGCTCACAAACGTGTCGGACCAGACGCAAGCGCAGCGCAAGCTGTTGCACTACTCCGATCTTCCGGCGGTGCTGATCCGCGCCGTTACAGCGGCGGAGGACAAGCGCTTTTTCGAACACTCCGGGCTGGACGCGCTGCGGCTCGTGAAAGCTTCTTACGTAGACCTCCGGGAGGGCCGCAAGGAGCAGGGCGCATCCACGATCACGATGCAGCTTGCGCGCAATTTGTACCTGGACCGCGATAAACGGTGGCGGCGCAAACTCGCGGAGATGCTGATTGCCACCCATCTCGAGCGCGAGTTGACCAAGCAGCAAATCCTCGAGATCTACGCCAACGAGGTGTACATGGGACGTCGTGGCCCGTTCAGCATTCACGGATTTGGTGAAGCGGCGCGGGTTTACTTCAATAAGGATGTGCGGGCGCTGACCCTGCCCGAGGCCGCGCTGCTGGCCGGTTTGATTCAGCGGCCCAGCTACTTCAACCCGTTTCGCTATCCGCAGCGCGCCGTGGACCGCCGCAACATCGTTCTAAAAATGATGCGCGACGATGGCTACATCGATCGCGCGCAGTACGCGGCCGCTGTCGCAACGCAGCTGCAGCTATCGCCGGGATCGGTGGTGCTCTCGCAATCGCAATACTTTATCGACATCGCGAGCGACCGGGTGCAGAAGGACGTGGAAGACGCGGACAACTCCGGCGTTTTGAATGTGTACACCACCTTAGATCTGCGGTTGCAGCGCGCGGCCGAGCGCGCCATT
Organism: Bryobacteraceae bacterium; assembly: GCA_025929455.1. The sequence continues at coordinate 1,825 of JAICMB010000536.1, forward strand.
GCCGACGGTATGGCGAAAGTGGACAAAGTCACGGCGCGCCATCGCGGTAAAGGGCAGGCGCGCGCGCAGGCGGCTCTGATCGCGCTCGACCCACGCACCGGCGAGGTGCTGGCGCTATGCGGGGGGCGCAATTACAGCGCGAGTCAACTCGACCGCGTGCTGATGAAACGGCCGCCGGGATCGGTGTTCAAGCCGTTCGTGTACGCGGCGGCGCTGAACACGGCCATCGCGGGCGGCGCGCAGGTGTTCACCGAAGCTTCGACGGTGCTCGATCAGCCCACCACGTTTCAGTTTGCGGATCAGACGTACTCGCCGGCGAACTTCAGAGGCGAGTATATGGGGCGTGTGACGCTGCGCAAGGCACTGGCGCATTCCCTGAACGCGGCCACCGTGCGGCTGGCGCAAACGGTGGGCTACGACAACATTGCCGCGCTGGCACACCGGTTCCTGTTGAACGATGGAATTCAAGCGACGCCGGCGGTTGCGCTAGGCGCTTACGACGTGACGCCGTACGAGATCGCGCGAGCCTACACGGCGTTTCCCGGCTACGGCGAGCTCGTACAACCCCGTTTCATTGGAAGTGTGCAGAGGGCGGATGGCGAACGCCTGTACAACTCGCAACCGGATTCGCGGCCGGTGATCGATGCGCGCGTGGCGTTTCTGATGGACGACAGGATGTCGGAGGTGCTGCGCAGCGGAACGGCGGCGTCGGTGCGCGGACACGGATTTAAGTTACCGGCGGCAGGGAAAACGGGGACCTCGCACGATGGGTGGTTTGTAGGGTTCACGTCGCGGTTGCTGTGCGTGGTCTGGGTCGGATATGACGACTACCGTCAGTTAGGGCTGGAGGGGTCGCGGTCGGCGCTGCCCATCTGGACGGAGTTCATGAAAGAGGCTGCGCAGTATGCGGAGTATGCGGACGCCCAACCATTTAAACCGCCGCCGGGAGTGGTGCGAACGGCGGTGGACATGAGCACTGGGGACGTCGCGGGACCGTATTGCACGGGAGCTATCGTTTCGGCGTATTTTATATCCGGAACGCAGCCGCAGCAGGAGTGCCAGCCGCTGTTGCCCGTCGATCAGACGGCAGACCGCATGATGATAATGCCCTTCGCGACTGCGGAGACGGAGGAGATGCCGCGCGCCACGATAGCCCTGCCGCAAGGTGCCTCAATGGCGCCGGCGCGTATGCCGGCGATGCCGCGGTTAACACCAGCAATGCCGCGCTCAACACCTCCGGCCCAGTAAGGTCTAAAGCCGCGGCCCAGGGTGACCGATGTTCTATTCGTGGCCGCCTTCGCACCGAAACCCCCTCAAAACATCGCCGCGCTGGGCATCCCGCAAAGCCTTCTGCTGGATATCATGCTGCGGCGCATGCTGCTCGAGGGCACC
>JAICMB010000477.1 GCA_025929455.1 Bryobacteraceae bacterium
GCCGAGTACGCTGAGGGCTGCGGCCGTTTCCGCCGATTCCCGGTGTAATTCGCGGTCCGCCTCAAGCGCCCGCTCCGCGAGTTCGCGGGCGCGCGGATACCGCCCGGCGTTCATGTACAGACTTGCCCAGTCCATCCAAGTTCTGACCAGGTGCGGGTTCGGGTTGCCGCCAACGGACTCCAGCACGGCGCTCGCTTGCTGGAAACAAAGCTCCGCGTCGCGGTCGCGGGAGAGCATGGTGTATGCGACACCCAAATGGTCGAGGCTAGTGCCGGCGGCCAGTCCGTCTCCCGCGGCCTTCGCGGCAGCGGCTGCGGCCCGGAACGCGGCGGCGGCTTCGGTGAAGCGATTCTCAGTCATTAGCCGGTCGCCGTTTTCGAGCAGTTCGCGGGCGCCGGTGTTCGTCTCGCCCAATAAGCTGGGCGCGATTGTTGCAAATGCGACCGTAAGAATAAGCCGGCGTGGGTCCACGGACCCAAGATCAATCACGCCGGCGGAAGGGGCAATGGTTACCGGCTAATCTGCCGATCAGCTATTCCTGTCGATGTATTTCATTGAAAATACAATGACTTTTTAGATATCTGTCCTATTGGTGGGGCGGTGCTAGACTTGAGCGATGCCTGGCACAGATCAACGTGCCCCCATGTATCATTTCGGCGCATTCGAATATGACTCGCGTACCGGTGAGTTACGAAAGCGCGGAATCCCGATCAAGCTCCAGGATCAACCGGGCCAGGTCCTTACGCTATTACTGGAGCACCCCGGCGAGTTGATCACGCGCGAAGACATCCAGAAGCGCCTCTGGCCAGATGACACGTTCGTCAACTTCGATAACGCAATTAATAGCGCGGTTCGAAAGCTGCGCGAAGCCCTGGGTGATACGGCCGAGAATCCGCGCTTTCTGGAAACCGTTGCACGGAGGGGATACCGCTTCACCGCTCCCGTTTCAACCGCCGCTGAGGCAACGCCTGTGCCCGAACCGCAATTGGCGCCCACGGCGCGTCGAATGCGCTCGTGGCGATTTGCGGCCGTGGGGACCGCAGTGGTGGGGACGGGAGTGCTGATTGCGGCTTTCATCCTGATATGGAACAGCTCGCGTGTCGCGTCCGAGCCACGTGTTACACCGCTAACCGCGAACACAGGACTGGAGTTGCAACCGTCGATATCCCCCGATGGCACACGTGTCGCCTACACCTGGAGCGAGCAGGAAGGCAAACCTTTCGAGATTTATCTGAAGTTGCTGGGTCCCGGAGATCCCGTGCAAATGACGCGGGGCCTGGGGCGGGTTTTTAGCGCGGCATGGTCGCCCGACGGACGCTGGATCGCGGCGGTGCACGATCTCGGAGATCAAGCTGGAATTATCCTGATTCCGGCGACCGGAGGACGGTTTAAAGAAGTCGCTCGCATCCGAACCGGGCAGCAGGAAGACAGAGTCTGTGCGGGGACAGCGCGGCCTTGGGTATGTGGTATGCCGTTCTGGGGATCGCTGCTGGCGTGGTCGCACGATGGCAAGTATTTGTTTACCTCGGCTATGAATGCACCGGCTAAACCAGGATGGACGATCGTACGGATTTCCGTTGGAACGGGCGAATTGGAAAGCTTCACATCGCCACCACCCGGATTTGCGGACTTCGGACCAGCGGTGTCGCCGGATGGAACGGAATTGGCCTTTGTGCGCTTGCGCAACTTCAAAATCGGAGACCTCTACACGCTATCGCTCACGCATGGAAGCGTGTTTCCGTTCGGGGATCCGAAGCGCATCACGACTGAGCACGACGATATGCTGGCGCCGGCATGGACAGCAAACGGTCGCGAGTTGATTTACTCATCGAACCGGAGTGGCAGGCGGGAGTTATGGCGGGTGCGGGCAAGCGGCGGTGCATCGCCGGAGCGTGTCGCGGGAGTGGGCGAGAACGCGGCCGATATAGCTGTTTCTCAAAGCGGCCGAACGTTGATCTACAACCGGGAGAGTTTCAACGGCAGCTTGTGGGAGATTCCGATTTTTGGGCGCGTGGCGCAAACGCCAGTGCGAATCACAGCAATTACCGCGCGAGACAAGTACTCTCATATCTCGCCGGACGGGAAGCGCATTGCCTTTCAGTCGGGGCGCTCAGGCGTAGAAGAGGTCTGGGTTTGCGACAGAGATGGGACGAACGTATTGCAGTTGACTTCATTCGGGAAAGGCATGTCCGGCACGCCGCGATGGTCACCTGATGGCCGCATGATCGCATTCGACAGCAATGTAGACGGTGGTTGGGATATCTATGTCATTCCGTCCGCGGGCGGTGCGCCGAAACGGGTGACGACGAATCCAGCAATCGATGCGATTCCGAGCTGGTCGCGGGATGGCGCGTGGATTTATTTCACGTCCGACCGCACAGGACGCGGCGAGATCTGGAAGGTGCGGGCCGATGGCAGCGCGGATGTTCAGGTGACCAAGGATGGCGCGTTCACAGCCATGGAGTCTGCCGACGGCAAGTACCTGTATGTGAAACGCGGAACGGAAGAGTCGGGCGATATCTTTCGCGTGCGGACGAATGGCACTGAACCGGTCAAGGTATTGAGCGGGGTAAATGGCCGGGTGTTTCGAGTTCTGGCGAGAGGTATTTACTTTTCAGCCGGCGATCCGCGGCCGCAGCTTCGATATCTGGATTTTGCGAGCGGTGCAATCCGCGTTGTGGCGCCAATTCGTGGCTTTCCGGACGCCGACGTGTCGCCGGACGAGAGTTGGGCGGTGTACCCGCAATATAGGCGTTCAGACACGAATTTAACGGTGGTGCAGGATTAGCGTTGCGCGTCGCCTGCGAAGCCGGCGCCCTGCAGGATGAAGGCGAGGTCGCGCGAATCGCCGGGGACGGAGAAGCTGGTGTCGGCGAGGATGGCGAGCACGGGTGCGCTGGAGCGCGGCGAAACAGGTGGGGTCGTGATCTGATACGTGCCGGGCTTTGGGAAGGTGCGCTCAGCAATGATCTGGTTGTCGAGAATGACAGTGATTCTGCGCACCGGCGACTTGTCGGGGATATTCAGGTCGATGCGCACCGGTTGCGGCGCGGGCGGGGCTTTCAAAAACAGCACGGCCCGGCGCGATGCCCAGCGCCAGGCGTTGTCTTCGAGATTGAAGATGCCGCTCACGATCTGCGACGCGGCTTGCGGACCGTTCATGGCGACGTACGACAGCGCGGGCTTGCGTTCGGCGATGCCGATCATGCGCACACGGTCGATAATGCCAGTCGAGATATCGAACGGGCGCAGGCCGTCCATGGTGGTCGAGTAAGCGGATTTAGTATGTAGCGCGATCATGCGCAGCGGCACAGGAGAGGTCACGGTCCACTCGCGCTCGCGGACCTGCTGCGCGGCGCCAGTTGTGAATGGCACCGGGTAAGCGAGGTCGCTCGTGACCACGATATCGCCAGGGTGGACGGCCTGCCCGCGCAGCATCGGCAGCGCGCCGCCTGATTCGAGGTAGTAGCGCAACCCCCACTCGCCGTCGATCCAAACACGGTGGTTCTGCGCTTCGGAGACGACCGTGCGCGCGATCTCGCGGTATTGGTTCCAGTGCTGGTAGCTGACTATGGCCAGGGCGATGCTGAGAACCAGTTCC
>JAICMB010000285.1 GCA_025929455.1 Bryobacteraceae bacterium
GGCCTCGGATCGCTCGCGCGCGTAGAGGTTCTCCATCTCGTGCGGATCCGTCACTAAATCGTACAACTCTGGCTTGGAGGCCTCGATGTATTTGTATTGTCCGAGCCGGATACTGCGAAGCGGACTGCATCCGAGGTGGTCCCGGGCATACATGCTCTCTCCGTATAGTGGCTGGCCGGTAGAGTGCGAATCAAATAGCGCAAGGAGACTGTGCCCCTGAAACGCAGGAGGTTCGGAAATCCCGAGAAAGCCCAGGATCGCGGGCGCCACATCTACGAGGCTCACGGGCGTGTCCACGCGTGCCGGATATTGCGGACCGCGTGATGGCCAGTGAAAAATTAGCGGCACCCACATCGTGCTTTCGTAGATGAAATAGCCGTGCGTCTGCTCCCCATGCTCGCCCAAGCTCTCGCCGTGATCCGACGTTAGAACGATCAGCGTGTTCTGTAGAAGATGGTGTGCCGCGAGCCACTCGTTAAACCGGCCTACAGCGCCGTCGAGATACGCGATTTCGCCATCGTAACTCCCGTGCGAGTACGGTCGATGGGCGTCATATAAATGGATAAAAACGAAAAACGGCTTCGCCGGTGCGAACTGAAGCCACTGCCTCGCCGAGCCGAGCACCTCGTCCGCGGAACGCTTGAGCTCGGGAGGGTCTTCTCCAGCGTCGGGCCTGAGGTGAAACGGGCTGTCGTAGACATCAAAACCCCGATTCAGACCGAAACGGGCGTCCAGCACATAGCCACCGATAAAAGCGGCAGTCCGGTATCCATTTGCCTTAAGCACCGTTGCCAGCGTAACGGTGCCGGCGGGGACCTTCTCGCCATTTTCTTTCACACCGTGAGTGAACGGATAGGTGGAACTCAGCAACGAGGTGTGCGCCGGCAAGGTCATGGGAACCGGCGTGTCGACGCGATCGAAAACCGTTCCACCCTGCGCGAGCGCATCCAGGTGAGGGGTGCGGCCCTTACGGTACCCGTAACAACTGAGATGATCCGCGCGCAGAGTATCGATGGAGATGAGTACCACCGATGAAACAGGCCGCACCGGCGCGGCGGCGCAGGAGCAGGCGCCCACCAAAATGGGCAGGAGCCTCCTCATGAGCCGTCGCAACCGCAACATCAGAACTGCAATCGCAACGAAAAATTAATGACTCGCGAAGTCGACGATCCCGCTAAATAATTCGCGTTCGTGCTTGTAATCACCCCAACGGTATCCGGTGAACTGATGTCCGGGTCCGGATAGCCAAAGTTCGGGTGATTGAAGAGGTTGGAGAAAGTCGCCTGGAACCGCAGCATGGCGCGTTCGGTCGGGTGAAACTCTTTCATCAGAGCCATGTCCAGGTTCTTCATGGCCGGAGTCTGAATAATATTTACTCCCGCATTTCCGAATCTCCCAACATTGGCGGGATCGTCGCAGACCGGATTGTTGTCCGGACAGCCCGGTATCTTGAAAGCTGCGGCATTGAACCAGTTGTTGATGCTCTGATTCGCCGGATACAGCGGCACACCGGCGACTACGTCCGGCCGCCCGCCGATCGTATTCGTGTTTGACGGATCGAAGCCGTCGAAAAGCGGCGTGAACCACTGGCCCGTTTGCAGCGTCACCACTCCCGATAACCGCCAACCGCCCAGGAGCGCTTCGGCAACCATCGGCATATGAGTCAGAAAACGCTGATTCCGCCCGAACGGGAGTGAATAAATCACATCCGCATAGAAGCGGTGCGTGGGTGTGTAGGCGTTATTGCCCCATTCCGCGCGGCGGTCGAACTGATTCTGAATGGGGTTATCGGCAAATACCCAGTCATTGTCCGACTGATCCGTCAGATCCCGGGCCCAAGTCCATCCGCTGCTGAAGTGTAGGCTCTTGCCGATGCGCTTGTTTGCCGCAACCTGTAGTGAGTTGTACCTTTGGGAAGCGCCGTTTTCGAACCAGGTGACGGTGTCGAAATCGGGATTCGGCAGTTCGCCGATCGAGAACGGTGTTGTGCTCGGCGGCGGCTGGTTGATGTTGCGGCCGTACAGAAGATTCACAGCGTGTGTGCCGACATATGCCACCGACAGCCCGATGGTACCGATTTGCCGCTCGATGGTCACATTCCATTGCTGCAGATAGGGCACCTTCAGGTGAGGATTAAATCCGGACGCGCTCTGAAAAGCTGCGACCTGGCCTGCTCCCGGCACGAAAGGATTTGAAAGCGTAAGCAGCGGCGCGCCGTTGGTGATCGAATTGAAAAAGGTCTCGCTTCCGCCGAAAGGACCTCCTTCCAGATTTCTCGCGATCGTGCCATACACCGTATTTCCGTAAATTCCGTATGCGGCACGGATGACGGTCTTTCCGTCCGAGGTCAGCTTGTAGGCCAGGCCGAAGCGAGGATAAAAGTCGTTCTTGTGAAAGTCGAGCAGCGATCCTTCGGGATAACCGGCCTGCGCCGCCGACAGCACCTTGACGCTCGGAGGGAAAAGCGGGTTGATGAACGGTAGTCCCTTCGTCGGCACGACTAGCGCTCCCGCCGTCGGGCTATAGTTGAAAATCCGCCCGAACTTGTCGTGGTAGGGAGGCGTCAATTCCCAGCGCACGCCATAGTTCAAGCTGAGGCGCGATGTGACTTTAAACTGGTCCTGCGCGTAAAAGCTCCACATCGTACCGCGCAAATACGAGGTCGGGGCCGGGTTGGATACGCCTGTCGTCTGCGGTAGGCCCAGCAGAAAATCCGCGTACGAGGACCCCGAGTACCTGCCGGAAAAGCTGAACGATCCATATAGATTGTTCGGCAGATAATTCTGGTTGTTTTCGTCCTTGATAAAATCCATGCCGAACTTGAACGCGTGCCTTCCGGTAGCCCAACTCACATTGTCAGTGACCTGGAAATTCATCAGCGCCTTATCATGGATGGAGTAGCTGTTCGTGCCGGTCAAACCGGTGATACTGAGAGTAGGCTGGCCCGGAATGCCCGTGTTCGTTATTCCCGGTATGCCCACCTGACTAATGATTTGATCGCCCTGCAGCGTGCTCGAAACATCGCTGATGTCGCGCGAGAAACCGGCGCGGAATTCGTTCAGCAGCGCCGCGCTGAACGTATGGCTCCACGACAAAATGGCATTCGCGTCGTTGCGCTGCTGGTTATAAGTTCCCACCGGAGGCAACAGGCCGCGCTGGCCGAGAATCGGCATACGGTGATAGCTAAAGCGTCCGAACACCGTATCGCGCTCGCTGAAATAGTGGTCCACGCGTCCGTCGACAATATTGAAATCCGTGCTAGCGGGCAAGTTGCCGCACCAGTTGCCCGCGAGTTGGCCGGGCGCGCCGCAGTTGGGCAGCGGATAGAAAAGATCCTGCAACTTCTGCGATACAGGGCTAATCATGTTTGCGGGAATCATGTTGCCGGGAAACGGCTGACCCGTGAATGGGTTCTTGATGATTTTCCCGCTGGCAAGCAACCCGCTGAAGTCGCCAGTCCGCCATGCGGGCAGGGCCGTATTGTCTGTTATGACCGCCGACCTATGAAAGCGTGACCCCTCGTAATCGGCAAAGAAAAACGTTTTGTTCTTCTTTATCGGGCCGCCGATGCTGCCGGCAAAGTCGTGATAAATCGCGAACGGCACCGTGGCCGCGAAGAAGTCGCGTGCGTTAAGCGCACTGCCGTTGTAATCGTAATACAGGCTGCCGTGAAAAGCGTTCGTGCCAGACTTGCTGACCGTCGTGATCGTAGTCGCGCCCTTGAATTCCGCGGGTGAGTTCACCAGGGAGTAGTTTATTTCCGCGACATTTTCAAGGTCCGGACCGATCCCCGATCCGCCCGACCCGACCAGATCCTGCATTTCCACGATGCCGTCATTGGTCCAGTAGGTGTCGATTTGACGAGCGCCCGGTCCGGAGTAATTCCCGGAATCGTTCACCGCGATTCCGGGGTTATACATCACGAATCCCTGGTTCGAGTTGCCCTGTCGCACCAGCACCGCGCTATCCAATAAGTCAGCGCCGGATTTTACATAACTCGTGGTGCTGGACTCAGTCGTGATGATCGGGACGCTTGCTTCGACTTCGACGTGGGCGGCAGATGCCCCGATCGTCAGGCGGAAATCTACTGTGACGATGTGATTGGCGTCGACGAGGACATCCTGTTTGTCCTGGGGATTGAATCCGCTGCGCTCAACGTGCACCCGATAGGTGCCCGGCACGAGATCGGGGATCGTGAATACGCCGGTGGTCGCCGTCGCCTTGCGGCGCGTGAAGCCCGTGTCCTGATTCACAACCGTTATGTCGGCATCCGGAACGGCGGCTCCGCTCGGGTCGGTAACAACTCCGGTGACGGACCCAAAGGTTGTCTGAGCCGGCGCAGAGTGAACGCACACAAATGCGCAGAAAAAAACGCCGACGGCGAGTGGCAGATGACGCCGGAGAGTGTTAATGCTCACAATCTTGCCAGTGGCATGAAAGCCAGCGGCTGACAGGAAATCTGTAATGTACTTTGCAAAAGCGACCAAGGTAGTAGACCCCCTAATGGGGCTCAATATAGCTCGAAAACGAAATCGGGGTCAATCCCCGGAATCCCGGCCTCATAAAAGCGACGCGAATTCCACTACCGCCGCGAGCGCAACCAGCAAACCCGCGAACTGCATTAGCGCCGTGTTGTCCGGTTCCGGCGCCTCATCGCGCGTAAACAGGCGGTACGCCAGCCCCGCTCCGACCAGCAGCAGCATCCCCTGGCGGGTCACGAACCAGATGCCCGCGCAGACTGCCAGCAGAATCATCCGCTGCGCGCGAGTGAGCGAATGAACGCCGCGGCCGCCGTCGAGCTGCCAGATCGGAATCAGATTGAACAGATTCATGACCGCCGTCGCATGCGCGATGGCGGCCCACGATGGCGACCGCGTGATGTCATAGGCGAGCAACGCAGCCAACGCTGCGCCGAAACCGTAGATCGGCCCGGCCAATCCGACGCGGCTGTCCTGAATGCGGCTGATCGAAAGCGCGCGCATGCGAATGAACGCGCCCAGGCCCGGTATGAACATGGGCGCACTCGCCGGGATGCCGTAGTGGCGCAGCGCGATGACGTGCCCCATTTCATGCACGTAAATCGACAGCACCAGCCCGAGCGCGAAGGCCCACCCGTACAAGCCCCAATACACGGCGAAAAAGCCGAACATCGAAACCAGCGTGCTCAACTTCGTCAGGCCGAGCAGCAGCAGCTTGCCCTTCGCAATTAGAAAAATAACGCCCGAGATAA
>JAICMB010000253.1 GCA_025929455.1 Bryobacteraceae bacterium
AGCGGCCACCCTTACTGTAGAGGCATTGCGCGTCGAGCGGCAAGCCTTGCTAGAATGGGGAGGAACCTGCGGGAGTAACTCAATGGTAGAGTCACAGATTTCCAATCTGTTGGTTGCGGGTTCGATTCCCGTCTCCCGCTCCATCTTGTCAACAAATTAACGCGCCTCCCTGCATATTTCACAATCGCCGCTTATCGTAATAACGCGTTCCCGTGCTGACACGAGGGCGATGACACGCCCAGTCGCCGAATCCTCTGGCATTGGTGTGCTACGCGCGGCCCTCCGAGTCCGGTCGCGGCTGTCTAAAGCCGCAGGACATTATCACTCGGCAAGTGCGGCCATCGCGCGCTGCGAGCAGTTCACTCCTTTGGAGCGCGTTTTCGCCGAGCATGAACGAACACGTACGCGCTCCTGAAGGAAGCGCTGATCCAGGAAGCACGCTGTTCGGTATCATCTTCCATGGCGATCTGGACGATCTGCGTCCGTATTAGGTCTGCGCTAGGAGACAGACCTGATCCGCGTAGTGAAGTCAAGGTGAAAATTAAATGACAACCGCGAAGCACATCGCATACGCTCTGACGACAGTTTCGGCGCTCGTGGGCGCGTCGCTGTGTATACGCGTCTCTGCGCAGGAACCCGCGCCTGAGCCCCGCCCCGCGTGGCTGCACGACATGCCGGTCGTGCTCGTCTCCAACCACGACAGCATGCCGATTTTTCGCCGCCGCGTCGGCGGGAACACGACCTGGCACGAACAGGATTACGAAAAGGAACATACGGAAGACGCTGTTCGCAGGCTGAAGGACCTCGGCGTGACGGTCGTCATCACGCACTTCTATAAAGGATTCGGACTCGAAGCTGAGCGCGAACACCAACAGAAAGCGCTGCAGTTGGCCGCGCTCGTTCATAAGTACGGCATGAAACTCGGCGTCTACGTGGGCAGCACCATCGCTTACGAAACGTTTCTGGCGGAAAAGCCCGAAGCCGAATCGTGGTTCGTGCCCGACTACCTGGGCAAACCCGTATTCTACGACAGCCAGACGTTTCGTAAGCGCGTGTACTTTATGCATCCCGGCTATCGCGAATATATGCACCGCGTGCTGCGGCTCGCCGAAGATGAATTCCACGCCGACCTGATCCACTTCGACAACACCAGCATGCAAGCGGAGCCGGCCATCTTTCAGCACCCGCTCGCGATCCAGGACTTCCGCGAATTTCTGAAAGCAAAGTACACGCCCGAGCAACTTAAGGAGCGATTCGGATTTGCGGACGTTCGCTTCATGCTGCCTCCGAAATACGACCGCCCGCTGGGGGCGATCAACGACCCGCTGTTTCAAGAATGGGCCGACTTCCGCTGTGTTCAGTTGACGCGCTACTACGCGGAAATGGAGCATCTGCTGCGCGGCTTGAATCCGCAAGTCGCGATCGACACGAACCCGCACTCGGGCATTTCGGGCAGAAACACAATTTGGGAGCAGGGCGTGGACTATCCGCGGCTGCTGTCGCACATGGATGCGGTGTGGACCGAAGAAGGCGACCCCGCCGGCGTGAGTAAGGACGGCATACTTGTGAGCCGGATCCGAACCTTCAAGATGGGCAGTACGCTGCATAACACGATCCTGGTGGCCAGCGGCGGGGAGAACGGCAACACACTTCAAATGGCGGAGTCACTCGCATTCAACCGCCAGTCCATCGGCGATCTGGGCGGCGTGCTTGCGGGCTACGACGCGCCGGAGGATCAACGCCGCTACGTGCGGTTTTTCCATCGCAATTTCGAACATTATCGCGGCGTCGACAACCTCGCCGATGTTGCCGTGCTGCACTCGTTCGCAAGTATGGGGTTCAATAACGACCGCCCGGCAGTCAGCACGATGCTGTTCGAGCAGGCGCTGATCGAATCGAAGATTCCCTTCGACATTATCTTTGACGCGAACTTGAAGGACCTTTCGAAATATCGCGTCCTCGCGTTGCCCGACCAGGAATGCCTGGATGACGCCCAGATGGATCTCATCCGAAAATTTGTGGCGGGCGGCGGCGCGGTGGTGGCGACGGAGTACACCTCGCTATTTACGAACTGGCGCGAACGCCGGCGCGATTTCGGATTGAAAGACCTGTTCAAGGTGAGCGCTCCGCCGTGGCGGGCGCGCGGCGCTGATCAGTTTGTCGCTTCGGGCCCGGTTCGCAATCAGGTGGGCCGCGGGCGCATCGTATACCTGCCCGAAATTAAGCCGGCGATCGCGAAGCCGCTGGGCGCTCGTATGACGAGTGAGTATTGGAAGCTGCCGCTGAACGCGAAGGAAATTGTGGACTCGGTGCGCTGGGCAGCGGGCGGGAATTTTGCACTCGAAGTCAACGCTCCGGCCACCGTGGCCGTGGAACCAATGCAGCGGCAGGCAGGCAACGAGCTATTGGTGCACCTGGTCAACTACGATGTCGCTCGCGTGCCCTCGGTGTCGAACATTGGAGTCAGTTTGCGGCTACCGCAGAACGGACGTGTGGATACCGTAACGCTGCTCTCGCCCGATCGCGCCGATACGCCGTCGCTGGCGTACAAGGTTCAGGACGGCAGGGTAGAATTCACCGTCCCTCGGCTGGCAACGTACGATCTGGCGGTGGTGCGCCTCCGTTAGGATGACTGGTGCACGATGCGAAAATTATCGGCCGCGCCGGCCTGCCGGAACGCCTCGAATGCCGGCGCATATATCGTGCGCGCTTCATGCCGGTCCAGCGGCCGCTTCATGTGATCCACCGGCGAGACAAGCTCAACCCTGCGATCCGTTAGCACAGCCGCAAGCTCCGGAATATCGAATTTTGTCAGGATATCCGGCACGAAAACGCCGCTACTGTGCGTGTAGCGATCGACGCGGGCGAGCAGACCATAGCTCGCCAAACCGCGCTCGCAAGCAACACCTTTGATCCTGTTGTCCAGTACCGCCGCGAAAAGCACCCACAGCGCGCCCGCGCCTTTGCCGGTGACGTGCAGATTTTGTTTGTCGACATCCGGCCGGCTGTACGCGTAGTCCACGCTTCGGATCACATCCTGCACACGCATGCCAAGCAGCGACTCGTCCATGAACCAGGTCATGTAGACGATAGCGGTCTCGACATCGAAAAGCTGCCGAAACTCGCCCGGCCACTCGCTGGCCGGACTGTGCGGCGGTTTGGTTTCCCCGATGCCGCGGACGTCGCATGCGATGACGAGCTTGCCGTCGCGCGCCAGACGCTCGTAGCGCCCGAACTCCATTCCCTCGGCCTGTTTACCCGCATCATCAAACGCCAGCACGGTGGAATACGCGGGCGACTTCCGCTCCGGAACAAACACCCAGGTAGGAATATAAATCCCCGGTTCCGACAAGAACTCGAGCTTTTCGACCGAATACCCTTTGCGAGGAGTTACCACCCGCGTGCGCGGCGCGAGCGGACCGCTGGTACGCCGGAATCTGAGAAGGCTCTGGAGTTCGCGCGCGGCTTCCGGAGCACCCCACTCCCGCGGCGGCGGCAGGTGCGCCTGCTTTTTCAGAATGAGACTGAAAATGCTGTCGCCCTCTTGCGAGTAGCGCAGCGATCCGTCGGGCGTGCAGTAAAGCGTCTCCGGCGCTTCGATCGGAAAATCGGCTTCGCGCGCGGGTCCGGGCCGGTTATAAAACCAGCGGCTCATCCAATTCACCGTTGCGAGCCGCAACTTCGGCGTCCACGCGTGAGGGTCAGTCGCCTCCTCTGTGCCGAAGCGGTCCGCAGCACCAAGCTGCGCGTACCGCATACGGATGTGCTCCGCAGCGCGATTGAAACGCGGATTGTAGTTCTCGATCAGCGCCAACAGGGGACGGGGCGCGATGGCAACGTGCAGGTCCGGGTCGTCGATACCGTATTTCGCCGCCGGAAACGGGTTCTGTTCGACATCTCCCGGTCCCACGCGCATCTCCGGCCGGAGCTCGATCGGCCAGCGGTTGGTGGTGCCGCCCTCGTTTATAACGGCGCATTTTACGCGCTCGTCGACGGCACTGATGAACATGGTCAGCGTGCCGCCCCCCGAATGCCCCGCGCATCCGATGCGGTTGCGATCCACCTCCGGGCGCGTCTCGAGATAGTCGATGGCGCGCATTCCGTCCCAAACGCGATAGTTGGTGAGGTTCTCGCCCATGAGCAGCAGAACCTGCCCTGGCATGGAATGCTCGTACGTTGAGGCTTTCGCCACCTCCGTCTCGCCGGTTTCGGGATTCCAGTACTGCCGCCGCTCGCCTTGCCCGATCGGATCGTACGCGAGCACCACAAATCCCGCCTTCACGAGATCGACGTACACACACTGATATTCGGGCTCCATGCGCGCCAGCGGGTAATGGCCGCACGGCGAAATTACGGCGGGATACGGCCCGCGCCCTTCCGACGGAACGTACAGATTCCCCGTAACCCAGAAATTCGGGCGGCTTTGGAACATGAGGTTCTCGACGCGGTAGCCTTCTCGCTGATGTGTGGCGATGACAACCGGCGAGAGTGGGTTGCGGTCGGGAAATGGGCGTAGCATCTCGCGAAACTTCTCCCGCACAAACCGGTTGCGCTCTTCCACATCCTGGGCCGTGTGAATGCGCTCGCGCACCGCATCCCACTGCGCGGCGAGCGCATTCAGCTTGCCCGTGACATACGCGAGCAACATGTCCGGGTGCTCCGCCGAATACGCCGGCGCCTGACCGGTCGTGGCGGCATCCGCGCGTCCCACCGCCAAGGCCGCCGCCGCAAGGCCCGCCGTGCCAACAAACAATTCTCGCCGGTTCATTCCATCCATAGTTGTCGTTCCCTGACAGCCTGTTGAAAAGCGCAAGACCGCTCGCTCACGCTCGCGGCTCCGTAACAGAGCCGTGACCGTAACGGAGCGGTGCGGCGCCGCGTATTTCAACATACCCCTAAAACTCCAGTCTTAACTGAAAATCGATCTCGCGTGGGCCCACCGTTCCAAACGTCGCCGGCGCTGTCGACGTGATTCTTCCCAGTGTCGCCGGTGAACTGATATTCGCCGCCGGTAACGCGAAGTTCGGATGATTGAGCACGTTCGCGAAATTCGTGCGGAACTGCAAGCGCACGCGTTCGGTAATCGCGAAGTATTTCGAGACCGCGAGATCCACGTTGGCGATGGGATGCCCGCGCAGAATGCCGATGCCCGCAGTGCCGAAGCGGCCGACATTCGCCGGGTTTGTGCAAACGGGGTTGGTGTCCGGGCAGCCCGGAATCTTGAACGCGGCCGGGTTGAACCACATGTTGATGCTTTCGCCGCCCGGCGGGTCGAGACTAACGCCGGGGATGAGGTCCGGACGGCCGCCGAGCGTATTCGTGTTCGACGGGTCGAAACCGGAAAAGCTCGGGGTAAAGAACTGCCCGGACTGCCACACTGCATTTCCTGTCAACTGCCATCCGCCGAGCACGCCTTGCACGAACCCGGGACTGTTGCTGAGAAATTTCCGCCCGCGTCCGAACGGCAGTTGATAAATCGCGTATCCGAACACGCGATGTGTCGGCGTCAGCAGGTTGTTCGACCATTCCACGCGGCGATCAAACTGATTCTCGAGTGTCTGGCCGGTGAAGGTGTTATCCTGCGTGTCCGTGAGATCCTTGGCCCACGTCCATCCCGCGTTGAAGGTGAGATTGTTGCCATAGTTCTTTGCAAAC
>JAICMB010000221.1 GCA_025929455.1 Bryobacteraceae bacterium
ACCTGACCTAAGCCCGTTTTGCAATTTGGCCCAGCTGCCGTGTACTACTACATCCCAATTTCTTCGCAGCATGCGCAGATTCCGCCGTGGGGCAGGCCTCCAGGCCTGCAGCGGGTCTCCAGACCCGCTGCGCCCGCTGCAAAAAACGCTCGGCCTATAAGCCGTTGTGTACGGTTTGGTTGCGGCTCCGCTGCTCTGCGGGGCAGGCTGTCAGCCTGCGGCGGGTTGCCAAACCCGCCGCGTCCGCTGCCGCACGATGCCCCGGAGCTTTCCACGCCGGCCATGACTGCATCCGACGCTTTCCTATCGCCAGGTGGCAAACATCAGGACCGCGGCCAGGGTCATGACAACGGCACAGATCCATCCCAGCGAACTCAGCAGCCTGGAATTGACATGTCTGCCCATGACTTGCCGGTTATTCGTCAGGAGAACCACGATCACAATAAGCGGCGGCGCCAGAACACCGTTAACGACGGCCGACCAGAAAAGCATCTTTACCGCATCGAAACCGGCGAAATCGAGACTGAGACCCACCAGCATCGCGAAACCTACGACCGAATAAAACCCCTGTGCGAGGTTCGGATGCTTCTCAAGCGAACCGACCCAATTTGCGGCTTCCGCGAGAGCATACGCGCACGAGCCGGCCAGCACCGGAACGCCGATCATGCCGCCGCCGACCAACCCCAGACTGAAAAGCCAATAGGCGCCTCCCCCGGCGAGAGGCCGCAGCGCTTCCGCAGCTTCACGGGCCGTTGTAATCGTGGTCTTCCCATGCGCGTGAAGTGTCGCCGCGGTCGTCAGGATGATGAAGTACATCACCAGGTTCGAAAAAAACATTCCGGTCAGAACGTCATTGCGAGAATGCCGCAGCTCTTTTTTTGTAGCCCCCTCGCGCTGTTTGAGCGTGGTCCGGCCGATCGCAACCTCTTCTTCTACTTCCTGTGAGGCCTGCCAGAAGAACAGGTAGGGAGAAATTGTCGTTCCGAGAATTCCGACCAAGGTCGCCCAGTAGGCACTCGAAAACTCCAGGTGCGGCACAAGCGTCGCATAGAGAACCTTGCCCCAGTCCGGCTTTGCCAGAAACGCCGCCAACACATAAGCGAACAGCGCCAAGGTCAGCCATTTGAACGTTCGTGCGATGAAGCGGTAGTTGCTCCAGAGCAGGAGCGAACAAATCAGCACCGCGTACACGGGCGTCCAGATGGTCGACGCCACGCCGGTCACCATCTCGGTGACTGCGGCCATTCCACCCAGGTCCGCGCCGATGTTGACGACGTTCGCGATCATCAGGAGCGCGCACGATCCCCACAGCACCCACCTCGGATATCGCTTGCGAATGACACCCGCGAGTCCGCGGCCGGCGACCATGCCCAAGCGGGCGCACATCATCTGTACAGCCGACATCAGCGGAAATGAGAAGAGTGCTGTCCACAACGGCGCATAGCCGAACGCAGCGCCCGTGACAGAGTAGGTCGAAATGCCCGATGGATCGTCGTCCGCTGCCCCGGTTATCAGGCCCGGCCCGAGGTCCGCAAAGAAGCGGCGGAACCTGCCAAGGGTCTGCGGCTGCGCAATCCCTGCGTTCTGGTTCTTGCGTTTCTTGTGCTTAATGTTCAGTGCTTTCTGACGCATGCCGTCCTCGGCTTTGGCCGAACAGATGATGCGGGTCGAGCGTTCCGCGTGATCCGGCAGAAAGCCGAAGCGCTGCACGTCCCCGGCGAATGGCTCGCCGGTGCAGTTTCACAAACATATGTTGGATTATACGTGGTGACGGCAGTTGCGTCGCTGCGCTGTCCCGCGGCCGCAATCGCGCACAGCGATCTCGTTCCGGGACCACTCCGTACGCGAGCAGCTTCTCTTAATTTCCGTGACGTGAACAATGACCGTGGGCAACTGAGCAGCGAGCGTTAGGTGACCAAGTGGGGCAAATATCATTCCCGGAACTGCGAAGCGTGATCCGTGGCCCAGCTGAGGAATGTTCGCGGCGGTTCTCCTGTGATCTCCTCGAACGTCGATGTGATGAAGGCAGGTTGGCCGATTGCGGCGGCCCAGGCGTCCAGCAACATGTTTATGATGGAAGCGGGCCACATCGCGCCCCATTCACGCCTTGCCTCATCGGCGGACATCTCCTCGACGCGCAATGCGCGATCGATGACACGTGAAATCGTACACAGTTGCTCCAATTGAGTTAGAGATTGAGGCCCCGTCATGACGTATTCCGCCCCTGTGTGGCGGTCGTCGCACAGCGCGTGGACCGCGACTCTGGCGATATCACGCTCGTCTATCGGGGCTGTAGGAGCCGCCAAGTACGGCCAGCGCACGATGTTGCCCGCCCGAATTTGCGGCGCCCACCAGCCCAATGCATTACCGGCAAACATTCCCGGCCGAAGAAACGTCCATCGCAGTTTTGAGCCTTCGATCGTGCGTTCGATTGTTTCGGCCAGATTGCGTGCCTGGTTCGGTTGCTGGAAGAAGGGGTGCGCGGTTTTAAGCGGAGCTGAGAGAAACACGATCCGCTGCACCTTGTTCGCGATCCGCTCCAAAGTCGGCGCTACGAACTCTGGCGGGGCAGTCCACACCAGAAACACTGCATCCACATCCTCCAGCGATCGATCGAGAGATTCAGGACTTCTGAAATCCCCTTGAACAACCTCGATTTGCGCCGGCAGACGAGCCGCGTTAGGGTTACGCACGAGCGCGCGCACGTTCTTCCCGGTCGCCGCCAGTTGGGAGGCGACGTGGCCTCCGACGGTTCCGGTTGCGCCCGTTACGAGGATACGCATATAGGACATCTTAAAGCGCCCGCATCAGGTACCGACGCGAGCAGAAACCGGAATAGCGCGGCCGGCACAGCATCATCGCATCGAAATCTCGAGCACCGATGCCGCGAGCCGCCCGCCCGCTGTCCTCACCGGAATATCTATGCTTCGCATCCGAACGTATAGAGCGCGTCACCGGTCTCCGGGTCTACGTAGAATCCGAGCTCTTTCCGGTTCGGAAGTATTCGCATGCTTAGAGAAAAATGGGTTCGCTATGGTTCGCCAGCGCGGTAGTCACTTAAAGGCAATCGGGATTACCCAGATCTTTATTCGAGACTAGCTCGTGAGGTTAGCTTACTGCTGCACCTCCGCCCGCGCCAGCACCTGCGCCGTAGCCTGCCCCATCGCTTCATAGATCGCGTTAAACCGCCGCGGCTCCTGCGCCTGCCCGTACGCCTTCAAGTTATTCGCCCACCGAAACCCGATCGGCTCATACCAAAGCTCTGCGATGATCCGCAGCGGTCCCGCGCCGCCCGCCACATCCACGGAGTACCGCACGCGATCCCCGCCCGCCGCAAAATTCGCATCCTCGCGCGCCGCGCCCATCACCGCAATATCCCGATCGCCGGTCGTCTTGTCGAACCCATGCGGCAGCAGCCGGTTGTCCTTCAAATACCCGACCGCCGTCAGCAACCCCGTCGTCACCTGCCCCTTCGGATCACCCAAAATATCCTCGTAAATCTGCACCTGCCCGGCGTTCGTGACCTCCGTATAATGCGGCTCGTACTTCCGCGCGTCCGCGTCATTGTCGTTCCCCACAATTGACCCGTCTGCGCGCAGCTTGCCTGATTCGAACAGCACCCGCCCAACGTGATCCCGCACGCTGAAGTAAATCCACGCCCTCCGCGACGGATAAGCGGTCGGCAGCTTGTGTCCCGTCAGATTCTCCACCACCACATCCGCGTCCACATGCCCGCCGCTCACGCGTACATTCTCAACCGACACGCGCGCCGACTTCTCCTGCAGAAACCGGATCGTCCCCTGCGCCGCCGCATCCAGTTCCTGCGGCAGCGCCGCGGTCTCCAGATCGCCGCGATACCGGTTCAGCGCCCATTGCAAAAAGAAATTCCCGCCCGTGAACACGTGCCGCTTCATGCCCTCGCGCGGCACCCCGAACACGCGCGTAATCGGCGTGGGCTCCGCCACCACCGGCATGTGGCAATCCTGGCACGTCTGCTTCGTTTTGTAATCGCTCGCCAGCCACTCCTTGTAAGGCATCTGCTCCGGCAGTGACCCGATCGCTTGCCCATCCGGCCCGAACGCTGTCGTGATCAGCGTATGACACGTCGCGCACAACTCCGACTTGCGAATGTGGTCCGTGTTCTCGGTCGGCTGAAAATCGCGCGTCGAACTCTGCATGATGCGCGCCTGCCCGGCATCGATCTGAAACGGCCCGTACTCCGGCCGCGCGTGCGGCACATCCGGCGCCTCGATCACAAAGCCGCCGTTAAAACTCTCGCGCGTGCCCAGCTTCTCTTTGCTGATCTGATGACAAATCGAGCAGTCCACGCCGTCCGCCGCCGCCGCGCCCTGCTCTTTATCGGTCTCAAACGGCAGGTGCGCGAAAATCCGCCCCTGTTTGCCCGCGATCTTCGCCTCGTACCGCGTCACCGGCATATGGCAAATCGAGCACTCGTCCTCAATATGCGCGACATGCTGCGGATGATCGATGGTCTCCCGCCGCACGCTGGCCTGCCAGTACGGATCGCGCGACGAATTTGCCATCACGCTTGCCCGCCACGCGAACCCGATCGAAACATCTTCGCCCTGCGGTGTCGTCAGCTCGTTATGGCACGCGATGCAGCGGTCCGACGTCAAAAACTTCGGCTGCTGCTCGGTCCGCGTTGACGCCCCCGCGTACGCCGCTAGCGCCAGCATCGCCACGCTCACCCGCGCCCGCATCACCAACCCTCCGTCAGCTTGCCGTCCGCCCAATCCCACAGCACATAAAACATCGCCTGCATATCGCGCCCGGCCGTGTTCGTTACGGGAACCCGCAGCCCCGCCGCAAACCGCACGTGCTGCCGCTTGCTCAGCGTCACCTGCATCTCCGGCATCACGTCCCAGTCCGTCTTCGCGCCATTCACAAGGTCGCGGCTCGAAAGGAGCTCGAACATTGGCGACCACGCCCGCCCCAATCCCGCCTTCTGGCTGAACGTTTGCCCCACCGCGGATCGAAAAAACAAGTTCTGTGGAGCCTTAGCCGTATCCGCCGGTAGGTCCGCGCCCAACTGCAACTGCACAAACGTGCGCGTCGGAAACAACTGCCCGTATGCCGCGAACGTCTCGAACGTCGTCACTCCGCTCCCGAGCCCGTGTGCGGCGTTGCCCGTCGGGAAATTCACTGCGCCGAAAACGCTCAGAATCGATCCCGTATGCAGGTTCGAGAAAACAACGCGCTTCAATCCCAGCCCGGCATCTCCAAAGCCTCCGTACCACAGCCCCGGCCGCGGATGCACGAAGTCCACCGGCACCGCCACTTCGATCTGGTTCCTCTTGCCGAAGCGCTGCTCATGTACGATCTCCGTGCCCACGCCCGGCGCGCCCTGCACATTCAGCGTCGTCAGGATCACTTCTTCGTCTTCGGGAAACGCCTTCTCCGTCGCGAGCGCCAGCGGCAGATTCAATTCCCCGCGCGGCCAGCCCTTCTCTCGGCAGAACCCGCGCAGATACTCGATCACCGCGTCCATCTGCTCCGAGCTCAGCGCACCGGAAAACGACGGCATGATCTGCGAAAATCCGCGCGAAGGTCCTCCGTCGCGGATCACCGACTTCCAAGCCCAGTTATCTTCCGGTGTGGTCTGATCGCAGCGCGTGAAATCCGGAAACGTGTCCGGCTTCTCAAATCCGATGGTCGATTGCGGCGCGCCCTTGCCATTCCGCCCATGGCAGCCCGCGCACCCGGCCTGGTAAATATCCTTGCCGCTCGTCAGCTTCGCGGCCCCGGTCGACTGCGCTTCCAGCCGCACCGCCGCGAGCACCATCAAAACAAAAACGTGCCGGTACGTTCGCAACCACGCATTGTAGCGTCCACCCGAGTCACAACACCGGCGCAAAAAGCGAATCATCGCCCTCGCTCGCACAGCTCAAACAAGCGTTGGCTTCGTTCCGTCAGGAAAGTGGGGCAGGCAGTCTTGCTGCCTATCGGCGGGCGGCTCAAGATCCGCTCGCCCGCCATTGCACTGCCCGTGCAGGTCTTCGACC
>JAICMB010000723.1 GCA_025929455.1 Bryobacteraceae bacterium
CATGGCCGTGAGCACCACGAATGCGATCGCCCAGGGGCGACGGTTGGGGCTGCGCTCGCCCTTGTTCGACAGAAACGGGATCGCGAGCAGGATCAGCCCAGCCGCTATGGGCGCGCCGACGATTACGATCGGCTCGGTGCCGTGCGGCAATTGCGCGAGCACCGCGAAATACCAGAGCAGATACCAGTCCGGCCGCGGGTAGGCTTCAATGATCGTCGGGTCGGGCGGCCGCGTTAACTCCGGCGGGCCTTTCCAATACGCCAGCGCGACGATGGCGCATACCATCAGAAACGCGAACGTCACGTCGCGCCAAGCATCATCGGGCCAGAACGGATGCCCGTATTTTTCGACGTACTGCTTATACCAGTTGCGATAGTGTTTGGGATCGACCGGGCGTCCCGCCTTGGGCGGCTCTGAAATTCCCTGGCGCAGTACGAGCAGCAGATGCAGCCCGATGAACGCGAAGATCAGCGCCGGTACGAAGAACACGTGATAGGCGAAAAAACGACTGAGCGTCGCGCCTCCCACGGTTTGTCCGCCGAGAATGAATCGCGCCAGCAGATGCCCGATTACGGGAATGCGCCCGGCCTGCTCCGCCGCGACGACCGTGGACCACACGCCGTTCTGATCCCAACGCAGGAGTTGGCCGGTGAAGCCCATCAGCAGCGTCAGCCCGAGCAGAAAGACACCGCAGATCCAGTTCATCTCGCGCGGGAATTTGTAGGAGCCCGTGAGATACGTGCGGATCATGTGGATGCCGACGAACAGGATCATGGCGGAAGCGCCGAAGTAGTGCATGCCGCGCAGCACACGTCCGAACGCCGCCTGGTGCGTGATGAAATCGAGCGCGTGATACGCGGAGCCGGCTGCGGTCACATAGACGGTTGCCAGCGCCGTGCCCGTGACCACCTGCAGTATGAACGCTACCAGCGTTGCGCTGCCGAACACGTAGCGCCAGTCGGTGCCGGGCGGCACGCGGTGTTTCAGAGTGTGCTCGATGGCGTTGCTGAGTTCGGTGCGGTCGTCAAACCATTTCCACGCCTTGTAGAGCCAATGCATCTTCAGGCGATCGGCGTGGGACCCGTGAGTATCTCGACCTGTCCATCGCGGACACGCACCTGGTATTGCGTGAGCGCGCGCGGCGGTGGACCGGCGGCGACCTTGCCATCGGCATAATAAACGCCGCCGTGGCACGGGCACATGAACAGATTCGCCTCGGTGATCCACCGCACGGGACAGCCGAGGTGCGTACAATTCACGGCAAACGCGGTGAATGTGTCGCCCTGCCTGCGCAGCCACGCGCCGGTCTTGCCCGTGACTCCGGCCCATGCGACGGGCGAGGCATCTTCGTAGCTGACTTCCACGGTCTGGCCGTCTTGGAATTGTTCAACGGGGCCAACGGCGCGCCACTGTTCGCCCGGAGTTTCGAGCAGCGGCTCGACCAGAAAGCCGACCACCGGCGTCGCGACAATCGCCGCCGTCAGGCCGCTCAAGCCCAGGCTGATTTTCGTCAGCAGCTTGCGCCGTTCCTGCTGGTACTTTTCTTTCTCATCCGCCACGTCGCATTTCTCCAATCCATCCGAGCATACATGCTACCGTCACCGCCGCACCTACGAGCGAAATCCAGAGCGTGGAGGCGGGTCCCCACGCGAGCAGCGTGATGCCGAGCGCAAGGCCCGCGGGATACCAGGTGCGATCCGGCAATTGCTCGGGCTGCGGCTGGTGCCAGCCGTCTGGAAGTTGCTCGTTGCGTGCGGCGGGATTTTTCATATCTTCTGTTCGATCGTGTCGGGAGCACTGAACCAGCGCGCCAGTTCAATGAGAATGACCGTGAGATAGACGAAGCAGCACGGCACCCACATGATGAGGCCGCCGGCCTGCTGATCCGCGATGTTGGCCGGCGCAGTGAACGTGCCGGCAGGTGCGAAGGCAATCATGATGCCCATCGCTGTGCAGGCGAGACAGGCGGTGAACAGGTACGCGATGCCCCAGGGCACCGTTGCGAGGCGCGCGTTCACGTTGGGCGAAAGCACCGGCATCCAGAAGAGGACGCCGGCCGCGACGAGCGTAGCAGGTTCGACTGCACGCACGGCGGGGGACCACATCATCGTCATGAAGACCGCGGGCACATGCCAGAACGCCATCGCGCCGATTCCGGCGGCCCAGCCCAGCCATGGCGAGAGTCGGGGCGTGCGCGCGGCGAGCACGGG
>JAICMB010000283.1 GCA_025929455.1 Bryobacteraceae bacterium
CATCGCGGGTTTACCACGAATGGACGCGAATCGACGGTGTCGGTTTTTGACACCAACACTTTCAAGACGCTCAAGAAGATTTCCGTTCCGAAAGATCCGGACTTTATCTTTTATGACGCGCGGCTGAAGCGCGTTTTCGTGTGCCACGGAGATGCAGCTGCCATTACGGCCATCGATCCCGAGAAGGAAGCGGCGATCGGCCGGATCGAGTTGGGCGGCGGCGCGGAAGCGGCAGTCGTAAATGGAAAAGGCACTGGCTTCGTAAATCTGGAGGAAGAAGCCAAGGTCGCCGTGTTCGATCCGCAGGCGCTGACTTTGAAGCAGACATACGACATCACGGGGTGCAAGACGCCAACGGGCTTGGCCCTGAATGCGCCGAATGCGCGGCTGTTTATCGGTTGCAGGAGTAAGGTGCTGGCAATCATGGATGCGGGCAACGGGAAAGTGCTCACGACTCTTCCGATCGGGACGCAGGTTGACGCCGTGGTATACGATGCGGACGATAAGCTGATTTTTGCCTCGAACGGAGGCGGTACGATCTCAGTGATTCGAGAGAAGGGCCCGAACGATTACGAATCCGTTGGCGATGTCGAGACGCAGCGCGGGGCGAAGACGATGGCGTACGATCCCAAGACCAAACGTCTGTTTCTGCCGACGGCGGAAATGATCGCAGCTCCTGCCGCGGCGGGCCAGCGAGCGCGGATGTCGCCGAAACCGGGGTCATTCATGGTGCTGGTGGTGGAGCGCCAGTAGTCTCACGCTGCGCTTAGTCGTAGCGTAGGGCGGAAGCGGGGTCGACGCGCGTGGCGCGGCGGGCGGGGACGAAGCAGGCCAGGGCGGCGGTCGCGAGCAAGACAATGCATACGGCCGCGAGGACCCACGGGTCGTTCGCACGCACTTGGAACAGCAGGGATTGGAGGAGGCGTCCAAGCGTCAGGGCGCCCGTTATGCCTAGTAGCAGGCCCGCCACGACCGGGCGAAGGCCCTGTCGCAGAACCATCCCGCGCACGTCGCCCGCAGTCGCGCCCAGCGCCATGCGAATACCGATCTCATTTCGGCGCCGGTTCACCGAGTAGGAGATAACGCCGTACAGGCCGATGGCGGCGAGCAGTAGCGCGCAGGCTGCGAATCCCGCGAGCAGAACGGTGTTGAAGCGCCGCTCGGAAACGGAGTCGGATTCCACCTGCCGCATGGTTTTCATTTGGGGCACGGGCAACTCGGAATCGAGCGACCAGATGGCGCGGCGGACGGAGGGACCGGCGGAGGCGGCATCCTGCCCGGTGCGAACGACCAGCGTGAACGCTGCGTAGGTGCGATACCAATGCGGCACGTAGACCATCAGCGGCGATGGCTTCTGGAGCGATGTGGGGACGTCCGGAACGATGCCCACCACGGTCCAGAATTTCTTTTCGTCATCGTCTCCGCGACGCATATGTTGCCCGATGGCGTTCAGGCCCGGCCAGATGCGAGCGGCCGTGGTGGCGGACACAATAGCGACGTCGCGATTGCGGTCGGCATCCTCGAAGGCACGCCCTCGGAGCACAGGCAACTCCAGCGTGCGGAAATAGCCGGGGCTGATGGAGCGGTAATTGGCGGTGGGACGCTGGAAGACCGGGCGGTAGTCGTCGTCGCGCGTGATCATGTCAACCCAGGTCTCCCCTTCGAGCGGAAGCAAAGAGGTAACGCCTGCGGCCTGGACGCCCGGCAGAGCGCGAATCACCGGAAGCAGGCGGTCGACGAAGGCGGCGCGCGCCGGCCTATCTTTATATTTCGCGGCGGGTAAATTGAGTTGCACGGTGAGGACATTGCCGGCTCGGAAGGCTTTGCCGGAGTTAAGCATGTGGACGAAGCTGTCCACCAGCAGACCGGCTGCGATCAAGAGTGTGGCGCTGAGGGCGATTTCTGCGCCCACCAGAATTTCCGATGCGCGTAGAGTATGGTGCGTGCCGGTGGCCGTGCGGCCGCCGCAGCGCAGGGCGTCCTGCGGCTCACTGTGGGCGGCGCGCCAGGCCGGGATGGCGCCGAACAGCAATCCGCAGACGATCGAGGACGCGAGCGCGAACAGAAGCGCGCGCCAATCCACCGCGACTTCGTCGAGACGGGGCAGATTCACCGGCGCGCCGGCGATGAGCGCATGGACGGCGATATAGGCGAGGGCCATCCCTAAAACGCCGCCGGCCAGAGCGATCAGCAGGCTTTCGGTTAGCACGGCACGGACAATGCGGCCGGCGGCGGCGCCGAGCGCGGAACGGATGGCGTTTTCACGCATGCGGGCGGTGGCGCGGGCGAGCATCAGATTGCCGAGATTGATGCACACAATGAGCAGGACGGCGACGATCGCGCCCAGCAGCACCAGCAACGCACGGCGCGATCCGCCTACGATCTCTTCCTGCAGCGGTTTTACGCTTGCGCGCAGCGTGAAACCGGGCTGCGCGATCTGCCTGGTGAGCGCAGCCTGAATCGTGTTCAGCTCCGCGGAGGCCCGCTCGCGCGAAACGCCCGGCCGGAGGCGCGCGATTACCGGATAATTAAAGTCGCCCATGTCGCCGAGGTCCGCGCGATTAAAGGCGATGGGTTTGAAAACGTCGTAGCGCAGGCCGTTCGGACCGGGGGCCAGCCCGCCAACATCCGGGAAGCGGAAAGCCGCGGGCAGAACGCCGACGATCAAGTGCGGCTCGCCGTCGATCTGCACGCTGCGGCCGACGAGTGCGCGATCGCCATGGAAGCGCCGCTGCCATAAAGAGTGCGAAATGACAATTTCGCGATCCTGTTTGGGCCGGTCTTCGGAGGCTTCGAAGAACCGCCCCAGCGCCGGTTGAACGCCGAGCGTCTGGAACAGCGTGTAGGAAACCCGAGATCCACCGAGCCGCTCCGGGGCCGAACCGGCGGTCGTTAAATTGAATGTCGATGTATCAAAGATGCCCAATTGGGCGAAGGACCGGCAGCGCTCCCGCCAGGTGTAATAATGCTTCGCGTTGGCGGGAAGTTCCGGGTACAGCTTGCTCATTTCCGGCACCACCTCCGCGACGCTGACCAGTTGCTCGGGCTGCGCATACGGCAGCGGCTTGAACAGAATGCCGTAACAGACAGAAAACACGGCCGTGGTAGCCGCCAAACCGAGCGCGAGCATGCCGATGGCCGCGGCGGCGAACCCCGGACTACGGCGGAGCATGCGGAGGGCGTGGCGCAGGTCGGCCCGAAGCGTCTCCATGACAACAGTCTGTACGCACAGCCATTGCGGCGGTTCCTAAATTTCACGGGCGGCGGTAACCATGTGCGAGTTACCCTAGAGCTATCAACGGCTTTGCCCTGGCGCGGGCCGCTCCCATAGCGGCTTGAATCGCGGATAGGAGCGCAGCCGTCAAACTGTATTTGATGAAACACTTCGCCCTTGCCCTGTTAGTTGCGGCGGGTCTGGCGGCCCGGCCGGCGGCTCCGCGCGCGCCCGCGCTGCACCCGGCGGCTGTGCAACCGCAGATGCAGCGGGCCGAAGGCAGCGTGGACGCAATGGGCTCGACGTTCACGATCGTGGCCTACGGGACCGACGCCGGCAAGCTGGAGTCGGCGGTGGAGGCCTCGCTTGACGAAGCGCGGCGGCTCGATCACTTGCTGTCGAATTATCTACCGGATAGCGAGTGGAGCAAGGTGAATCGCGAAGCGGCAAACCACCCGGTCGTGGTGTCGCCGGAACTGTTCCAGGTACTTTCCGCGTGCGTGCGCTACAGCAGCGAAAGCGAGGGCACGTTCGATATTACGGTCGGCCCGTTAATGCGAGTTTGGGGATTTTATAAAGGCAGCGGGCACTTACCGCACCGCGCGGAAGTGAGGGGCGCGTTATCGAATGTGGGCTGGCGCAATATTGTGCTGGACCCGAAGCGCTCGGCCGTGTCTTTTGCGAAGCGCGGCACCGAGATCGACCCCGGCGGCATCGGCAAGGGCTACGCGGTCGACAAAATGGCCGCGATCCTGCGCCAGAACGGGGTCACCGCTGCGCTTATTTCCGGTGGTAGCAGCAGTATCTACGCTATCGGTGCGCCTCCCGGCGAGCCCGGCTGGAAAATCAACATCAAGGATCCCCGCAATCCATCCAAAAGCATTTCGAGTGCGACGCTCAAGGACGAATCGCTGTCCACTTCGGGAAATTACGAGAAGTATTTCTACGCCGAAGGCAAGATGTGGAGCCACATTATGGATCCACGGACCGGTTATCCGGCGATGGGAACGCTTTCGGTCTCAATTATTACGCCGAAAACTATCGACAGCGAGGCCTGGGCCAAGCCATATTACATATTGGGCCGGAAGTGGACGGCTCAGCACAAACCTAAAAACTACAAAGTCTTCTACTGCGAGGACAGAATGGACACGCCATGCGCATGGCTCCCATGAGTAGCCGTTTTCTAGATGCGTGCCGCCGCCGGCCGACAGATGTACGCCCGGTGTGGTTTATGCGGCAGGCCGGCCGGTACCTGAAGCCCTATCGCGATATCCGGGCCAAGGCCGGCATTTTAGAGATTTGCAAGCGCCCGGATTTGGCGGCGCAGGTGACATTGCAGCCCGTCGAAATTCTGGACGTGGACGCCGCGATCATTTTCGCCGATCTGCTGCTGCCCGTCGAACCGATGGGTCTGAAGCTAAAGTTCATTTCCGGCTCCGGACCATCCATCGATAATCCCGTGCGAACGTCTTCGGACGTCGACAGCCTATCGACATCCGATACCGACCGCCTGCAGTACGTGGGCGAGGCGATTCGCGTTGTCGTGCAGCAGTTGCAGGGGCGCGTCCCGGTCATAGGCTTTATCGGCGCACCATTTACGCTCGCCAGCTACATGATTGAAGGCGGCCCATCGCGCAATTTTCTGCTGACCAAGCGCATGATGTACGGTGACGAGACGCTGTGGCGGCGGCTGATGGGGAAACTCGTCGACGTGCTGGGGCCATTCGCGCTCAGCCAGGTGGCCGCCGGCGCGCGCGCAATTCAGGTATTCGACAGTTGGGCCGGCGCGCTGACGCCGAGCGATTACGTGCGTTATGTGGCGCCGTATTCGCGGGCGCTGATCGAGCGCGTGCGCTCCTCCGGCGTGCCGGTGATTCACTTCGGCACCGGTTGTGCTGGTTTCTATCGCGAACTGCACGCCGCCGGCGGCGATGTGTTGGGCGTGGACTGGCGTATCAATATCGACCAGGTCTGGATGGACATCAGTTACAGGTCGGCGATTCAGGGCAATCTCGATCCCGC
>JAICMB010000591.1 GCA_025929455.1 Bryobacteraceae bacterium
AGTTTCAATTTCACAATCGAACGCGAAATCATGCGAAATACGTCAGTGCGCGCGAGCTATATCGGAAACCAAGGCCGGCATCTCTCCTATGTGGTGGACGTTAATTACGCGCGCTACTTGCCGGGGGCCACGGTTGCGAACACACAGCAGCGGCGCCCGTACGCTGATTTCGGAGAAATACTCAACGCACCCTCCGACGGCACTTCCAGTTATAATGCGCTGCAACTTGCCGCGGAACGGCGGCTGGCGCAGAGTTTTTCGTTTGAGGCGAGTTATACGTGGTCGAAGTCAATCGACATTGGCTCTACCGACGCCGAACCCGGCCAGGGCACGCCGATTATTCCAACGAGCCTCAGCGCCAACCGCGGCTTATCCGACTTCGATCACACCCACCGTTTCGTACTGTCATACGTCTGGTCGCTGCCCAGGCTGAGGCAGAGCAACGCCCTGATCCGTACCGCGATTGGCGGATGGGAGTCCACTGGCATCGTGACGCTGCAGAGCGGTTCGCCATTCACTGTTTTGTCTGGGGTGGACAACTCGCGGAGCGGCGACGGCATCGATCACGCGGACTTGGTGGGAGATCCCTATCTGGACTCCGGCCGGCCTAACGGGCAGCTCATCCAGGAGTACTTCAACACGGCCGCGTTCGCCCGCAACGCGCTTGGCACGTTCGGCACCGCGCCGCGGAACTTCCTGCGCGGTCCGGGCTATGCGAATTTCGATTTTGGATTGATGAAGAACTTCCCGATCCAAGAGCGAGTCATCACGCAGTTTAGAGCCGAGTTCTTCAACCTGTTCAATCACCCGAACTTCGGAAATCCAGTAGCCAACCTGAATTCCGGCAGTTTTGGGGCGATTACAAGCGCCGGTTCACCGCGTATCTTGCAGTTCGCGCTCAAAGTTAGTTTTTAGACCCGGCGCCTCGCCATCTCTGCGCAAACCGAATCCCTGCGCGGAGCACACCTCATCGGCAGCGCCGTCGTTCACCGCTGCTCCGATACCGACTTCTCGGCCAAATCCCCGAGCACCGGCAGTTTCACGTCTTCGTTGTGCGCCACCTTGATCATCATAAACACCCAGGAGCAGATGATCGCGATCATGAACGCTGCGGCGATCAGTTCAAAGATGTTCGGACCAGGCATCCAATGGTACAAGCCGGCAAACGGCGCCACCACCCAGCGCACGATCAACCACGTCACGAACAAATATAAGCCTTGAAACGCGTGGAACCGGACCGTCGAATCGTGGCGGAAACGGTTGGACGCGAGCACCACGACGGCGGCGATCCATCCCACGATCGGGATATAGCAAAGCATCGCCGCGTTACGCGGGCTGATACCGGCGAGCGGGTCCGCCATGGGGCGCGGAGGCGGCGCGGGCTGCGGTTTTCCGCAGAACGCGCAGTAAACGTCCCGGTCCCCGGTCGGCTTCCCGCAATAGCAACAGAATGGCATCGTTAACTTCTATTTCACAATACGAGGATTGTGCCCGGAATGTTCGATGCCACACGCTGGGCCCGTAATCGCCCCCGTTTGCGGTTCAACGGTTAGCGATTCGGACGCGGTACAGCGGCTTGCTCTCTTCGCTGCGCTCCATGGTGTAGGTCTGCTCAGTGCGCGACGGATCGTAGTCCCGCCAGAGCCATGCGAGCGAAACGGGCAGCTCGGCATTGCCCTGCGACGTATTGTGCGTGCCGGTGCCGAAGCTGAGATGGAAGTCGTAGCCCATCATCTTCAGCGAGTTCGCCATTTGCAGGTTCTGCAGCGGCCAGCTTCCGAAGCGGTTCTCCAGGTCGTTGGCGCCGTCCTGCAGCCACACGCGGATGTTTCGTTTCGGCTCTTTACGAATCTTGAACGGATACACGTTGCCGCCGTCGATGACGCCCGGATGCCACTGAATGCTGGTGAAACTGCCGATGCGCGAAAGTACGCGGCTGAACATCTCGGGATGGAACCAGGCGGCGTTGAAGGCGCAGATGCCGCCGGAGGATTCGCCGCCGATCGCGCGGCTATACGAATCCGCGCGCAGCTTGTACTCCTTCCCGACGTCGGCGAGGATCTCGTCACGCACAAAGCGCACATACGTGTCGTTGAGGGTGTCGTACTCGATGCTGCGCATGCGTTTGTCGCCTACCATGCCGGGATCGATCAGCACTTCGATCGCGACAGGAATCTTCTTCTCGTACGTGAGGTTGTCGACGACGATCGGCAGCCGCGACGAGCCGTCGCGTTTCGTAAAATTGTGTCCGTCCTGCCAGACCATCAAGCCCGCCGGAGTGTGTCCGTCATATTCGGCGGGCACGTAGATCCAGTATTGGGTCCGCATGTCCGGGTAAACGCGGCTGGTGTGCGTGATCGGCCCCACCAGCTTGCCCTGCGGCACGCCCGCGCGCTCGTACGAATCCGGCAGATACGCGGGGAGGTCGGTCTTCCCGCCGAAAGCTTTGCCGTCAATCTGATAAACGAAGCCATGCGACGTTCCGGTCTTCAAGTGCCGCAATTGATACCACACGGCCGGGCTGTCGCCGGGTGAGCGCTGCATCCACTCGCCTTCCTCTTCGCCATCGATGAAGAGCGTGGGCCGTGTGGCGCTCTCGACCGCAAAGATGAAGTCGGGGCCGTAGCTCACCACCGCCGTGCCTTTCTTCAGATCGGTTTCAGGGGTGGCCGCCAGCAGCGCCGTGCGCAGTTCCGCCGAGCCCGCGCGATTATGCGCCAGCTCGATTACGTGCCGCGGGTCTGTAGTCTGCGCGCTCGCCAGCGTGGCGCTGCAGGCGAACGCGGCCAATACAGATGTTTTCATGTTTTTCGCACCGTAGGATAGGAAATACCGAGCTGCTCCATATAGGATTTGTAGCGGCCCGGATCATAATAATACTTGCGCAACGCGGGCGCAAACTTTTCCATTTTCTCTTTGTTTAGATCGATTGC
>JAICMB010000013.1 GCA_025929455.1 Bryobacteraceae bacterium
GAAGGTGTCGAGCGTAATGGCTGCTACCAGCGCGTCGCGCATCGTGGGCACGCTGCCGAACAGATGCCAGGGCTCTACCGCAGTTGTATCGCGATGCCAGGCGCCCCATTCATCGACGACGAGTTTCACCCGGTGCGCGCGATCGAACTCGCCCATGATGCCCCAGTGCTCGCTAATCAGGCTCTCCATGCGATTTGCTTTCGCAAGCAATTCATATGCGTCGGTCGGCGTGAAATCGAGCGAATTTCCTTTACCTGTTGTGCCGCAGTAATAGTGCATCGCCCAACCCCACACGCGGTTGACGAGTCGCGGATTTTTCCCGGCGAGCGTTCCGAAGAAGCCGCGCGTCCACTTGTAATCGGCGCCGTTGGGGCCGGACGCAATCAACGATAGCGGCTTTCCGTAGGTCGGCACCCAAGCCGTGAATTTCCGGAACTCGAACGAGTATTCCTCCGGCGTCATTTCGCCGCCGCAACCCCAGCTCTCATTGCCTACGCCCCAATACTGAACATTGAACGGCTCGGCGGCTCCGTTGGCCGCGCGGTTTTTGCCTTCCGTACTCGCCTCCGCGGGAGCATTGCAGTATTCGATCCACTGGTCGAAATCGCGCGGCGTCAGCGAGCGGACGTCCGCCGCAAGATACGGCTCTGCGCGCACCAGCTTGCAGAAATGCAAAAACTCATCGGTGCCGAACGCGTTCGGATCGTTTTTCGAGGGAGTCGTTTCGGGCAGGTTGCGCAACAGGCCGCTGCGCGACCAGAAATTGTTGCGTGTGGGCCGCGATGCACGAGGACCGATGCCATCGCGCCAATCGTAGCTGTCGGCGAAACAGCCGCCGGGCCAGCGCATCACTGTGGGCGCGAGCGGCTGCATCGCGTCCACCAGGGCTTTGCGGATGCCGCCGATGTTCGGGATGGACGACTTCTCGCCCACCCAGACCCCGTTGTAAATGACGCCGCCAATATGTTCGGTGAAGTGTCCGTGTTGCAAGGGGCTGATTTCGCCGATGGGCTCGTTGACGAAAACAGAGGCCGTCGCGTCCGCGGCACGCGCGCTGCGCGGGGCCGATAATGCTGCCGCGGGGATCAGAGACAGGAACTGCCTGCGCTGCATGGGAAGGCCCTCCCGGCCGTATGTAAGAGCTTACATCATTTTCGGTTTGCGCCGGTGTTATGCTTTCCTACAAGCGTGCCTGCGCCCTCCCCGTCCATGAATCTCGAAGAAGTCGCCAAACGCGCCGGCGTTTCGACCGCGACCGTTTCTCGCGTTCTCAACAATATCGATGTCGTGAAGAACAGCACGCGCGCGCGTGTGATGAAAGCCGTTGCGGAACTGAACTATCATCCCAACTTGCACGCGCGCACGCTTGCCGGAGGCAAGAGCGCCACCATCGGCATGATCGCGTCGAATCTTGAAAACCCTTTCTTCTTTGACATCTTCCGCGCGCTCGAGCGGCAGGCGCATTTAAGCGACCGCGATGTCGTGGTGCTCAACACCGATTACGATCCCGAGCGGCTGCGGCGCGGCCTGCGGCTGATGATCGGACGGCGCGTCGCCGGCGTAGCGGTGATCGTCTCGGAAATGGAGACCAGCGCCATCGACGAGCTGATCCGTAGCCGCATTCCCGCGGTGTTTTACGATGTTGGCTCGCCCCGCCGGAACATCAGCACGATTCGCGTGAACTACCGGCGCAGCATGGAGCGGCTGGTGGAGTATCTGCACGACCTCGGGCACGAGCGTTTCGCCTATATCGGCCACCACGCGGCGCTCGCGCCCACCGGCGAGCGCGAGCAGGCGTTCCTAGAAACGGTGTCGCGCTACGCCGGAGCGCAATGGCGCACGATTACCGATCAGGACGGGCCTGTTGGAGGCCAGATGGCCGCGCGGGCGCTGTTCGAATCGGATTTGCCGCCGACGGCGATCATTTGCGTAAACGATTTCATGGCGCTCGGAGTCTTGCGCGAAGTGCGCGATCGCGGGTTGCAGGTCCCGGGCGATGTGTCGGTGACCGGATTCGACAATATCCGGCTGTCGCAATTTTGTGATCCGCCGCTGACAACTGCGCACATTCCGCGCGACCGTATCGGCGAACTGGTCTTTGAAACGCTGGTGTTCGAAGTTCCGAAGGGTAAGGCGGATGCGCGCGAAATTCAGATTGAAGCGGAGTTGGTGCTGCGCGGATCGACGGGGCCGGCGCGATCGAAAACGGGCTCGCCGACCCACGCGGTTTCGAAGTAGTGAACTAGCGGCGGACGGTGCGGCGGCGCAACAGCGCTAGTGCACCTAGGCCCGCGGCGAGCAGCGCGACACTGGCGGGTTCTGGGCTATCCGCCATCGTCCGCAGATCGTCAATCGCGAACGCATCGTTCGTGCCCGCGCCAGGACCTACCTGTATAGAGACGATATCAGCGCCGGAATCGATGAATCCCGCGAAGATGCCCGGCAGCGGGTTGGCGCCCGGCGCCGGGAAATTACCGCCGCTGTAACCGGTCGGCAGGATTTTGTTCTGCGCGAGCGTGAGCGTTTGCGTGCCGCCGCCGGTTAGCGTTGCGACAATGGGATAGCTCGCCAGCGGAACGGTGTCCGAGAAGAACAGTTGCACGCCGCTTTGCGGTGTTGAGAACGTGGCAATGATGCCCGCCGCTGACGCCGCGGAGCCTTTGGCCGTGCTGCCGGTCAGCACGCCATTGCCAGAACTCGGCCCGTAGCCAAAACCGAACGGAAACACGTTGATGACCGGCAAAGCGCCGTCCGACTGCGAAAACGTCACACCCGGAACCTGCATTCCAATCGGGGCGCCCTTCGCGAAGCCCTCAAAATCCGTGATCAATCCTCCGGTGATGACAGGCGTGTACGACGTAAACGGTGTGGCGATTGCCAAGCTCGCGGCTGCGAACAAGCACACGGCGCACGTAGCGGCCCTCTTCAGCGACACATCTCCTCCTTGAATACCTGTGCCGATTGTAGGTGCGCGTCTGCAACAGAGTCAACCGGGGAGCAGAAATGCCGTCCCATACGTACTGAACGGTTCTGCAGCGCTCGCGGCTACTGTGTAATCCGGCGCATACACCGGACGCTCAGAACGTGAGCCGGAGGCCCAGTTGTGTCTGCCTCATCGCACGCGCCGTGCGAATGGTTCCGAACGCTGACGAGTTCATGTTTGTGTTCGGGCCGCCGAGATTGACGATGTTAAACGCGTTCGTAAACTCGGCGCGTGCCTGCAGGGTCATGCGCTCACGGATCCGGAAGTCGCGGAAGAGCGCGACATCGGCGTTCTTCAGTCCCGGATTATCGAGAATATTTCGGCCGGAGTTGCCGTCAGTGCCGATCGCGGGCACAGCGAACGCGTCTGTATTGAACCACATGTCCGTCACATCGGAGCGCGAGCGGTTCGGATCAAGCCTGGGATTACCGGCCAGGTTCCCCCGGTCATTGTTGTTCCCGTCCAGGTTGCGGTCCGTGCCCGTCGTTACCGTAAACGGATCGCCGCTGCGCAGGCTAACGATGCCCGACACCACCCAGTCGTTCAGAATCCAGCCCACGAACGATCTGCGATTGAAGTAATTCGTCTGCCAGACCAGCGATGCCACCATGTTGTGCCGGCGATCTCCGTCCGTGCGGCCGCGCTCCAGGGCCAGATTGTTGAAGTCCTCCGCACCGCCGCTGGTAGTGTCGTTCTGTAATTGCGCGCCGTCCAGACTCTTGCTGTATGTATAGAACGCTTTCAATTGGAAATGGTGCGACAGGCGTTTGTCCACCGTAATCTGCAGGCCGTGATACGCGTTGCTCATGATCGAATTCAGGACTCCGATAACGGCGAGTTCGCCCGGCAGAATCGGGCGGCGGTCATTCACGTTGCCCGTCGTCGCACCGGGCCGGTAGATTGGATAGTTCGCATCGACGGTGAATGGCAGCTTCCGCGACAGAGAGCCGACGTACGCTGCCTCGACACTCAGATCGTGACGGAGTTGCTGCTGCACCGAGAAATTCATCTGGTACGTGTAAGGCCACTTGAAATCGAGGCTCGGACCGGCGATGGAGGCCGGCAAAATGAACCGCGGCGCTTCCGGAGTGAACGAGTACGGGAAGGGCGCGACCCCGCCGGGCAAGAGACCGTAAGGATCGGTGAGCGACTTGACGTTATTGAAGCGTTGGCGGATTGTAAAGGGCTGGTTGTCCGCCGTCGAGTTCCACTCGTTGCCGGAGATCGAGCCATAGAACATGCCGAACGCGGCACGAACAGCGGTTTTGCCGCTGCCGGTGGGATCCCAGGCCATGCCGATGCGTGGCGCGAAATTGTTCTTGTCCGCGTCGATAATGCCACGCCCGATATCCGGATCACCCGGAAACAGCAGACCCGGCAGTGCTGTGGGCACCACCGTGGATTGTGCACCCTGAACAAACGTCAGTTTCCGGTTGTGCGGGTCCGTCATCGGCGTCTGCAGGTCGTAACGGAGTCCTAGATTCAGCGTGAAGCGCGGGTGGATGCGCCAGTCGTCCTGAATAAAAAGTCCGGAGTACCAGGTGTTGTCGATTTTCGTGACGGGTGCGTCCTGGTTCATCGTTTTCGGCAGTCCGAGCAAGAAGTCGGAGAGCGCATTTCCGCTGACGGTTCCATCGAACGAAAACACGCCGTAATTGTTCAGCGTAGTGTCATGGATAAACTTTTCGAGCGAGAAGTCGCCGCCCATTTTCCACGAATGCCGTCCGCGATTGGTCGTGAGCATTTCACGAACGCCGTAGTAGTTGCTGCCCGCTGACGGTCCTGCAATGCCCTGGCCGAGTGTGAAGTACCCGGAGACGGCGATTTGCGGCAACGACGGCGGGCCCTGAATCCGATATTGCGAACCGAAATCGGCGAGCGACTGTTCCGGCAGATTGAGGCGCCCGCCGAAATTGCGAACATAAGTCACTCGGAACTGGTTCACGGTGGAGGGCGTCATTGTCCAGGTGTCGCTCAGGTTGAAATTCTGTTGTTTCCAACTGAACTGCCGCTGCGACCAGATCAGATTGCCCGCTAGCGACTCCAGTTGTTTGCCCTTGTAGAGGAAATAGCTGCCCGTAAGCATGTGCGATTGCGTGAGCGAATGGTCAACCTTTACTTCAAACTCGTCGTTGTCGTACGGCGTGCCCTGCGTAACCTGGTAGAAGTTGCCCGGCAGATTGGGCAATGGAATGACTTTATTCAAGATGTTGAGGGCCGTTGGATCGAAGCGCTCGACGGGAACAATGCCACCCGGAAACGGCTTTCCCGTGAGAGGATCGACCGGCTTCTTTTTCGATGCCGAAAAGTCACCCTCACGCTCGAGAGCGGTGGGCACGATGGCCGAGTTCTTAAACACCTGCGACCGCTGCCGCAGGCCGCTGTAGGTTCCAAAAATAAACGTGCGGTTGTGTACGATGGGTCCGCCTGCCGAGCCGCCGAACTGGTTACGCCGCAGCGGGGGTTTGCTCAGCGCGCCCCACGTATTCGCGTTGAGCACGTCGTTTCGAAAGAACTCAAACAGCGAACCGTGAAGTTCGTTGGTGCCCGACTTCGTCACTACGTCGATAACGCCGCCCGCGAAGCGGCCAAACTCGGCGCTGTAGCTGTTCGTTATGACGCGGAACTCCTGAACGGCATCGGGATTGGGAACGGGATTTCCGGTGTTGCGCAAACCAGTCGTGTTGTTGCCGCCGTCGAGAAAGTAATTGACCGTGCCGGCGCCGCCGTAGGAACTGCCGTTGATCATGGCGTGTTGCTCGGGAAAACCGAAAGCGTTGACGTTGTCGGAATTCTCCACGCCCGGCGTCAAGTCCAGTAGCGAATAGACATCGCGATTCACCAAAGGCAGGTTTTCGATTTCGGTCGTGTTGACCGTACGCCCGATACTGGCGTTCGACGTGTTGACCAGCGGAGCGTCGGCCGTAACCGAGACCGTTTCGGCGAGTGTTCCCAGCTCCAGCACTGCATCTACGCGCGCGCTGCGGCTGACGTCGAGAACGATCCCGGTCTGCTCGAATTTCTTAAAGCCGCTGACCGAGATGTCGACGCGGTAGGCGCCCGTGGGCAGCAGGGGAACCGTATAGTGCCCGGCGCTATCGGTCGTGGTGCTGCGCGACAGGTTGGTTTCGATATTCGTCACGACGACGGGAGCGTTGGGCACAACGGCGCCTGTGTTATCCGTCACCGTGCCGGAGATAGTCGCAGTCGTCACCTGCGCGTGCGCCGTGCCTGCCGCAAGTGCAAACGCAGCGATGGTAAACAGCAAAGTCTTTCGAATCGGCATGAGGTTCATCCCTGTATTCCCCTCGTTAGATTTTTTGTGAATACTGCCGCCTGTGCTAGGGACGGCTAAACAACCTTGATCTCTTGTGTGTCCGGGTCGAGCGAGGCGCGCCGTCCGGTATGTAACGCTGTGATTGCCATGCACAACGCGACGGCGTGGTTGTAGCCCGCCTCGATATCGGCTACCGGAGCTTTCCTGCTCCGCACGCATTGCATCCAGTTGCTCAGGTGCGCGACAACTGCTGGATCGGCGCGGGGTACGTGTGTGTCCCGCGGGACGGGCGTAAAAAGCTGCTGCTCCGTGATCTTGCTCGCTGCCATATGCGCCGCCGCTGCGTTTTTCGCGCTGAGCCCGCCTTCCCCCGTCACACGGCCGGTCTCGACATCGAGTGCGCCGCCGACCGAGTAGTAGTAATCGGAGGACCCCTCCGCGGAGTTGTCCATGCGCCCTGAAAAGACGACTTGGAAACCCTTGGCCGGATTATCGAGCGGGCCGTAATCGAAAATCACCGAAACGGTGTCCGGGTTCACGCGCCCATCCCGCCATTGATAAATGCCGCCGCTCGCCACCGCGCTGCGCGGATGCGGCATACCCGTGATGAAATGCACCGCGTCGATCGGATGCACCATCCACTGGTCGAGGATCCCCGATGAATACGGCCAATAGAGCCGGAATTCAAAATAATGATGCGCGTTGAACGGCTCGTCTGTGCGATCCATGCGGAACCGCGCCCAGTCCGTATCCTCCGGCCGCAGCGCCTGGACAAGCGACGGCCGCCGCCACCGCGTAGGTTGATTGACGTTGTACGTCAGCCGAGCCATCACTACCTCGCCGAACGCGCCAGACTGTACGTACTCACGCGCTTTGATCACGGGCACCGAACTCCGCCGCTGCGTGCCGATCTGCACCACGCGCCGTGTCTCGTTCACCGCTTTCCGCAACGCGACGATATCGCGCATCCTGTTCGCCAGCGGCTTCTCGATATAGGCATCGCATCCGGCGCGCACCGCCTCCACGCCGTGTGGCGCGTGCTGAAAATCGGCTGTGGAAATGATGACCGCGTCGATATCTTTGCGCGCATACAACTCGTCGTTATTCCGCGCGCTCGCTACCGGATTGCCCATCAAACTCGCGATCTTCGCCACACCCTCGTCGCGGCGCCGGTTCCAAATGTCGGAAACAGCGACAATCTCGAAGTTGTTCTCTTCGGCCACGGCGTGGAAGGCGGGCATATGCGCCGCCTGAAAACGGTCGGAGAAACCCACCACTCCCACGCGAACGCGATCGTTCGCGCCAAGCACCCGCCGGTAGCTGAGCGCGGTCAGACCGGCGGCCGATCCGCGCTGCAAAAATTCTCTTCGGCTCGATATCATGTGTGCGTTGTTCCTTTCCTCATCTGCTCCGTGCGTTCGTACACAACCTTGCCGCCCACCACCGTTTCGACCGGGTCGATGTCTTTGATCTGGTCGTCCGGGCAGGTCGCGAAATTTTGCTCGATCACGACCATGTCGGCCAGCTTACCGGGTTCGATGGAGCCTTTTTCCTTCTCTTCGAACATGAGGTATGCGCCGTTCCAGGTCCACATCTTCAACGCCTCCATGCGCGTGATGCGCTGTTCGGGATTCAGAACTTTACCGTCGGTAGTCTTCCGCGTAATCGCCATCCACATGCCGTAGAACGGCTGGTACGGGTTGGTCGCGTTGCGCGAGTCGAAGCGGATCATGTGGTCGGACCCGCCGGCGACAATGATTCCGGCGTCGAACAACGAGCGCAGCGGCTGGAAATTTTTCATGCGCTCCGGACCGAACACGTCTTTAATGGCGGCGCCGTCCAGGTGCAGCCAGGCGGGCTGTACATCGAATGCCACGCCCATCGCTTTCGCCCTCTGAATCGCGCGCGGGTTTGGAAAATTTCCGTGCGTGACGGTGAAACGGCGCCCGAGAATCGGCTTGACGCGATTCGCCGCCTCGTACGCGTCGAGCAGCAGGTCGGTGGCGCCCCCGCCGGTGGTGTGCGCGGTCATCTGCCAGCCCAACTCGTCCGCGACCCTGGCCATTTCGAACAGGTTTTCGCGTGGGACGGACAGCACGCCGCGATATCCTGGCTCGACGAATCCGTAAAGCTGCGTGTGCGCTCCCCACGGCTCGCGCAGATACGCGGTGCCGATCAAGATGCCACCATCGAGAATCGTTTTCAGCGTTCCGACGCGCATCCATTTGTCTCCGAAACCCGTTACGAATGGGAACCGCTCGATCTCCTGGCGCACGTCCGCCGGCGTCCCCTGCGCCTTGATCAAATACGTAACGTACGACCGCACCGTAAGCTGGCCGGAATCGTGGAGCGTCTGGTAAGCGCGAAAGCCTTCGGGCCCTTCGCCGCGATCGATAATGCTGGTCAGGCCCGCGGCGTTGTAGTGCTGCAACATGCTTTTCAATGCCCAAACGCGGTCCTTCGCCGTGTATTTTCGCGAGGCGCGCACGTTGCCGAGCAACTGCGGCGCTCCGAGGATCAGGCCCGTCGGATTGCCCGCCGCATCCTTGGCGACCCGTCCGTTCGAGGGCTGCGGCGTGTCGCGCGTGATCCCGAGCCGCTTCATGAGCGGCGTGTTGAGGATCGACGCATAACCGTTGTCCGCAACCGCTTCGCGGTTGGGCGCGGCGGCATCGAGTTCGGCCTGCGTTGGGTAGCGGCGCTCGGCAAGGCGGCTCGCGTACACTTTCGGAACGAAGATCAGCCGGCCAGTCGGAAGCGTCGCCGCTTGCTTGCGGATGTACGCCTGAATCTCGGGGATGGAATGAAACACCGGCACCGGGCCGTCGATCTCGCTCAATGCCGCGGAAACAGGATGCACATGACTGTCGATGAGCCCCGGAACAACGGAGCGCCCGTGGAGGTCGATGCGCTTCGTTGCCGGTCCCGCTGTTTTGAGAATGTCTTCGTTCGATCCGACGGCGAGGAAACGGTCACCGCGAATCGCGACCGCCTGCACCTGCGGGTGCTGAGCCCACATCGTGATGATCTTGCC
Organism: Bryobacteraceae bacterium; assembly: GCA_025929455.1. The sequence goes on from JAICMB010000013.1 coordinate 9,295, forward strand.
GTTGTAGTAGATGGTGTCGGCCTGCTGCGCGCGGCCGGGCGTCGCTGCAGCGAGCAGCACCGCGATCGCGCAGATGGCGCGACAAAATTCAATAGACACCGTGACGCTCCGTTCTGCTGAGTAGAATGCGTTCTCTACAGTAAAACACGTCAGAACCGATAAATCAGCGTCACTCGCCTTGACGCATGGCGCTCCGTACGCATATTCTCAAGTGAATGCAATCGCTTGCACCTGCAGGCCTACCTTACGTCTGTCTTCTGTTGTTCCAACACGCTCCGGCGCGCCTGATCTCCCTCAGCGGTATCGATATTGCCATCATCGCCATATACTTCGCTGCGGTGCTCGCGATCGGCTTCTGGCTCAAAGGTCAGTCCGGGACCGGCGACGATTTCTTCCTCGCCGGCCGCGAAATGACGGCCTGGATTGCGGGCCTCAGCTTTCTCTCGGCAAACCTCGGCTCGCTCGAGCTGATGGGCTGGGCGGCGGCTTCCTATCAATACGGCATTCTCGCCACGCATTGGTACTGGATCGGCGCCATTCCCGCCATGCTGTTCCTCGCCATCGTGATGATGCCGTTCTATTACATCTCGAAGACGCACTCAGTTCCCGGCTATTTGAAGCTGCGCTTCGGCGAATCGAGCCGCGCGCTATCGGCGATCTCTTTCGGATTCATGACCATTCTGATGAGCGGCATCAACATGTTCTCGATGGCGCTGGTCATGAAGGTGGTGCTCGGTTGGGACATTCACTTCAGCATCTGGGTTTCCTCCATTACTGTAGCCATCTACGTAGCCCTGGGCGGGCTGCGCTCGGCGATTTTTAACGAGGTGCTGCAGTTTGTCCTGATCTGGCTGGGCGCGCTGCTGGTACCGGTGCTGGGGCTTATTGAAGCCGGCGGCTGGGCGGGCTTGCAGCACAAGATCACCGCCAATCTCGGGGGCGCCGCGGGACCGAGCTACACCCACCTTTGGCGGACGCTGGGTTCGTTTTCCGACAACCCGATGGGCATTCACTGGACCGGAATCGTTTTCGGGCTTGGCTTCGTTATTTCATTTGGGTACTGGACGACGGACTTCCTCGTCGTACAGCGCGTGCTCGCCGCGAAGGACCTGACCTCGGCGAAACTCGCTCCGGTCATCGGCGCGGGCTTTAAGATGATGGTGCCCTTCATCGTGATTCTGCCGGGCCTGCTCGGGCTCGGCGTGCTGCCCTTTCACCTCGTCGGGCAATCGGAAGCGGCGCAGACCGGCATGCACAGCTACAACGAGGTGCTGCCGCTGATGCTGGCGCGCTACTTCGGCCCGGGGCTGCTCGGACTCGGCATCACGGCGCTCATCGCGGGTTTCATGTCCGGTATGGCCGGAAACGTCAGCGCGTTCGCGACCGTCTGGACCTACGATATTTACCGTCCGTTCATGCGCAGTAATGCCACGGACCAGCACTACGTCAGCATGGGCCGCTGGTGCACCATCGTCGGCGTGCTCATCAGCATCGGTACGGCGTATCTCGTGATGCAGTTCGCCAGCATCATGGATTACGTGCAGGCGCTGTTCAGCTTTTTCATTGCGCCGTTGTTCGGTACCGTAATTCTCGGCATGCTCTGGAAACGCGCGACGCCGGCTGGCGGCTTCTGGGGATTGCTCGCGGGTACGCTTTCCTCCATAGGTATGTGGGCCTGGGTAAAGATAGACCCGGGCGCACTCGCTTACATTGCGCTCTCGGCGAACGCCAAGGACATGGCGGAAAATATGTACCGCGGCCTTTGGTCGTGGCTCATTTGCGTCATCGTCACGGTGGTCGTTAGTCTGTTGACACAGCCCAAGCCGGACTCGGAGTTGAGCGGGCTTGTGTACGGTTGCACCGTGATACCGCACGAACAACATCTGCCGCTGTATAAGCGGCCGCTGTTTTGGGCGGGTATAGTTGCCGCGGTATTCGTAGTCTTTAATCTGATCTTTTGGTAAACGATCTTGCAGAACACAACCAGCACGCCCCACAGTGAAAAGGACTCCGGGCCGCAGCGCAGGCATTCGCCGATCTCGATCTGGTTTTTTGTCGGGATCCTGCTGCTCATCTATGGCGCATTGATCCTCGCGGCGGGATTGACCGAAACGGCGCACGTGGTCTTAGCCAATCTGCACGTCGCGATCTGGTGGGGCGCGGTGCTACTCGTGCTCGGCGCAATTTATACAATCGTGTTTGCACCGGGCAGGCGGAAGCGATAACTCAGCGACCGCCGGCCATCATCGACAGAAAGGAAAACGAACGAATGAAACTATGTGCCGCGCTCGCCGCGCTGTTGTGCTTTCTGTGTGCCTGTTCGTCCAACAAGGAGACTACGTCCGTGGCAAAGAGCATCAAAAGCGAGCCGTTCGGCGAGATCGGCGGCCAGAAGGTCATGCTCTACACGCTTGAGAATTCGCACGGCGTCACGGTTCACATCACCAATTACGGCGGCCGCGTCGTAGCGCTCGAAACGCCGGACCGCGATGGCAATTTCGCCGACATCGTGCTCGGGTTCGATACGCTCAGCGGCTACGAGCGCAACAATCCCTATTTCGGCGCCATCGTGGGGCGCTATGGAAATCGCATTGGAAACGGCGAGTTCACGCTGGATGGCAAGAAATATGTTCTCGCGAAGAACGACGGCGCCAACTCGCTGCACGGCGGCTTAGTTGGGTTCGATAAGCGCATCTGGACGCCGCGCGAAACAACGGCGGCCGGCGTTCCGGCGTTGGAACTCACCTACGTCAGCGCGAGCGGCGAAGAGGGTTACCCCGGTAAGCTGACCGCGACAGTGACGTATTCGCTGAACGACAACAATGAACTGCATCTCGATTACGCGGCGACAACCGATCAGAACACGGTGCTCAATCTTACGAATCACTCGTATTTCAATCTCGACGGGCAGGGCAGCAGCACCATTCTCGATCAAGTGATCATGATCAACGCGGACAAGTTCACGCCCGTAAATGCCGGCCTGATTCCCACCGGCGAGATTCGCAGCGTCGAAGGCACACCGTTCGATTTCCGCAAGCCCACGCCCATCGGCGCGCGCATCAACGAGAACAATGAACAGCTCAAGTTCGGTAAGGGCTACGACATGAACTATGTACTGAATCATCCCGCCGGACAGCTCGGTCTGGCGGCTCGGGTAACGGACCCGAAGAATGGCCGCGTGCTTGAGGTATCCACCACGCAACCGGGGCTGCAGTTCTACACGGGTAATTTTCTCGACGGCACGATCAAGGGCAAGGGCGGCAAGCCGTACGCCTACCGTTCGGCCTTCTGCTTAGAAACGCAGCATTATCCCAATTCGCCGAACGAGCCGAACTTCCCGTCTACGGAGTTGAAGCCGGGCGAGCGCTTCACGTCGACGACGGTCTGGCACTTCACGACCGACAAAGCGAAATAGCTTCGAGCAGCGCCGCCACGCTCCAGGCTTGCGCGATGCAGCCGCGGGGCGTGTGCGGTGCATCGCCATCGAATAGTTCCGAGACTTGTCCCAAGCCCGCCGTGCGCAGATGATCGTCGAATGCGGCCAGCCATTGGCGCCCATGTGCCTTTGCGTCCGCGGTGTAGCCGTGTACCCGTAGATGCGCGCGGACGAACGGACCCAGCAACCAGGGCCACACGGTGCCCTGATGATAAATGGCGTCGCGGTGTTCGGGCGGACCCTCATAGCGGCCGCAGTAGCGCGGGTCGTGCGGCGATAGCGTGCGCAGGCCGTAGGGCGTGAGCAACTCCCGTTGCGCGACTTCCAGTACCGCGCGCGCTCGCTCTCGCGAGACGAGTTCGTCTCCGAGTGAAATCGCGATCACTTGATTCGGGCGCACCGCATCGTCACGCCCAGTGTCGCGGACCACGTCGTAGAGGCACTTGCGGCCGGCGTTCCAGAACTGATCGTTGAAGCTCTTTTCCGCGCGCGCGGCGACGCCGTTGCAGCGGTCGCGTGTCGCGTCGTCGCTAAACCGTTCCGCCAGCGCCGCCGTGAAGCGCAGCGCGTTGCACCATAGCGCCTCCACTTCCACGGGCTTGCCATCGCGCGGCGTGGCCACGCGGTCGCCCACCTTTGCGTCCATCCACGTCAACTGCGTTCCAGGCCCGCCGGCGAACAGCAGTCCATCGTCGCCCGCGCGGATACCGTAACGCGTCCCGCGCAGATGCCAATCGATCATGTCGCGCAGCACGGGATAGAGCGTGTCGCGCACAAACGCCACGTCCGAGGTGCGGTCGAGATACGCGCGCGCCGCTTCGAAAAACCACAGCGCCGCGTCCACGCTGTTGTACTCCGGCGTCTCGCCTTCGTCGGGATAGCGGTTGGGCAGCATACCCTGGCTCGCGTGTCCCGCCCACGCCGCGAGAATGCCGCGCGCCTGTTCGTTTCGTCCGGTTACGAGCGTCAGGCCCGGCAGCGAAATGAGCGTATCGCGTCCCCAATCGGTGAACCAGTGATAACCCGCGATAACAGTGTCGGTGCTGGCGTGCCGCTTCACAAGGAACTGGTTCGCAGCCGCGACCAGCACGTCCTGCTGTGCTCGACGCTGCCGCTCCGCAGCGCGCAATTGTCCACTCTCAGATGCTTGATGCTTTAGGGTTGACGCGATCACTACCGCCCGCGCACTCGCATCGAACACCGCCGCAAACGGCGAATACAGATCCTCGCGAAAATCGAGCCCGCGCTCGCGTTCGCGCGGGTATTCGAAGTTGTAATACCAACCGCTTTCCGCGCGCAGCTCCCGCGCGTTGTGCGCGAAGTAAAGCCGCGGCAGGCCTTGATACGGGCACACGGACGCGAGCGCGCCCTCTTGCGCTACGGTTCCATCGAGCGCCGGATTCGCGTGCGTCGTATCGTGGTAGCCCCGAAACGCAATCAGCGGCCTGACTTCGAGCGTCGCTCCCGAGGGCGCACCCTCGACCGTGTACTCCACCACCGTGGTGTTCTCGCCGTAGCGCATGATGACGCGCTGCACCACGCGTATGCCGTCACACTCAAATGTGAACACCGGCCCCGGGTCGAGTTCGAAATGCTGCAGATATTCAAAGCCGCGCGGATGCACGACGCCTGGATAGTAGTTGGCCGCCAGCTCGAATCTTTTCCCGCTCGCGACCAGCGTCGCTTCGAGTTTCGACAGCAGCACGTAGCGGCCGCCGGGCGGATTCGTCGCGGCGACGAGCAGCCCATGATATCGCCGCGTGTTCGCGCCCGCTATCGTTCCCGAAGCGAACCCGCCCAGCCCGTTTGTCTCCAGCCATTCAAGCCCGGCGGCGACGTCCAGGTTGCGGCACACCGCCGCGTCGAACGCGATCATCCCGTGGCGCAGGTTTTCAACCTGCGCCCGGTTTCGAATCGGCCACTCGTCCGGACACGCGATGCCGTTCCGCACGCGCGCTTAACCTAGGAGGTCGTCCGCTTCAGCACCGCGCGCACTTTCGGCGCAACGGCTGCGAGCAGCGCAGTGTTCTGTTTCGATCCGAGATCGCTGACGATGTACACCAGGTGCGTGACTGTCTCAAAGCCGGTGATGCTGAAGCGCTGCACGCCGGCGCTGTAGATCGCCGTTCCGGATTCGATGATGGCGGGCACGCCGTCCTTCTCGAACGCCTCGCCGGGCCGGCGTTTCGTAATCACGAGCGACAACAGTTGCGATCCGTTGTACATCGAAACATGTACGAATGCCCGGCCCCGATAGCGACAGCGGTGCGCCAGCACGACGCAGTAATCGGCGGGCACGTGCTCGCGCATTACCGGTACCAGGCCCTCGAACTCCGGCCCCATATCTGCGGCAACTTTCTCGAACGGCACCGGCGTCTTGGACAGCCGCCGGAACACCGAGCAGTGCACATGATCGCCGAGCCCGACGCGCATGGCGCCGCCGACTTCCTGCGAGATCGAGGCAATGTATGCGTCGCGTGATTCCGCCGTAAACCGGAAATGTCCGAACTGATACGCCACCGCTCCGCTGACGGCCAGCACCAGCGTCGCGGCAATCGCCATGTTCGCGCGCCAAGACACGCGGCCCGTAGCGCGGCTGCCGAATGACGCTCGAATGCGCTGTTCAAAATCTGGAGCGGTCGGCGCCGAATGGTTCACCGCCGTCCGCACGCGCACGCGCAGCCTCTTGCGAACTTCGGCCGCATCCGCGCACGTTTCACAGAATGACAAATGCCGCTCCAACTCGATATGCGCATCGCTCGCCAGTTCGCCGTCCAGGAACACGTCGAGCTTGCCCAGCACGCTCTCGCATTGCGGGTCCGGCGCCGGTCTCATGCGGTATGCCCCTTTCCGGACGGCCGCAGCACCCCATAGGATCGCGCCACGTCCGCCAGTTGTTCGCGCAGCAAGCGCCGGCCGCGGCTCAAGCGCGACATCACGGTCCCAATTGGAATATCCAAAATAACGGCCGCGTCTTTGTATGCAAACTCTTCGACATCCACCAGCAACACCGCCGCGCGAAAATCGGCAGGTATGCAGTCGAGCGCCGCTATTATGTCCGCATCCGTAAGTTGTTCCGGGACCGGCTCGGAGCTCGCCAAGGTAGTTTCGAGAAACTCTTCGGTGTCTTTCAAAAGCGGAAAGCGCAACCATTTCCGCCGCTGATGATGGACGCAATGGAACAGAATTTTGAATAACCACGCGCGGCAATTCGTGCCACGTTCAAACCTGTCAAACGACTTCCACGCCTGCAGATACGTTTCCTGAACCGCGTCTTCGGCGCGCGCGCGCTCGCCCGTCATGCGTGCGGCCGTGCGCAGCAGGTCGCTCCTATGCGGCATCGCTTCCGCTTCGAAATCCGCGCGCTCCGCCGCTTCCGTCACGGCCGGCCGCACCGCAGATTTACGCGTGACGCGTGCAAAGCCCGGTCCGGACGCCGCGGCCAGGAATCCCGCCATGTCCATGTATCCACGGGTACGTACACCTTATTCCCGCCAGCGCCTCCGATTCATCGTACACCTCAGGCGCCGATGCCGCGGCCGTAAATCGGAATGGCCGCGCCGCTTACGGCCTCGCCGCCGTCAGATGCCAGGTACACGAGCAATTCCGCAATATCGCGGGGCGCTACCCACGTCGAAACATCGGCCTGCGGCATTGCCGACCGGTTAGCGGACGTGTTTATCGTGCCCGGAAGCACCACGTTCGCTGTGATCCCATAGGCGGAGTTTTCCGCGGCCGCCGTTTTCACGAGCGCGACGAGACCCGCCTTGGCAGCGTTGTACGCCGCCGATCCTGCTGCGGGCGACACCGCCGTACGACTTCCGATCGCGAGAATACGGCCGCTCCGTTGCGCGCGCATCTGCGGGATTACGGCGCGAATCGCATTAAATGCCGTCCCCACATTCAACGACCACATGCGCTCGAACTCGGCCTCATCGCTGTCCTGAATGTCGTGACCGCCCGCCCATGCGCCGACCAGATGCACCAGCACGTCAAGCCCGCGCATCGCACCCGCCGCCTCTTCCGCAAGCCGTGCAGCGTCCTGCGCCGACGACAGATCCGACGCGATCGCAGTGAAGCGGTCGTTGTAAACCTTGCCCGCGGCGATCGATCGCGCTGATCCGACCACCGCTGCACCGGCTTCTAAAAACACCTCCGTGACTACGCTACCCAGGCCTCCGTTCGCACCGGTAATGAGTACCTTTTTCCCACTGAGGGCTTCGATATTACGCAAACTCCACCGCCACAACTTCGTGCAGCAAAATCGGCGGAGTTTCCAACCTCAGGAATTCGCCTTCCACCCGGTACTGCGGCCGCAGCCCGCTCACCAGCAGCCGTACGCCTGCGATTTTCGTCGCCGGCGGAATGCGCATTGCGATGGTTTGCCCC
>JAICMB010000700.1 GCA_025929455.1 Bryobacteraceae bacterium
CCGATCAGATCGAGCTCCGCGATTCCCGCCAGCATCTCGCGATAGCTTTCGCGCGTGGTCCACGGCGTGAACGCGATGAACGTGGGCGCGAGCGCCAACCCCATACGGCGGAAATCCTCGACGACTGCGGCAAAGTCCGCGCGCGTGTGCCCTTTGTCTAATTTTTCAAGGACGCCGTCATCGAAGGATTCGACGGCACTCGTAACCAGCACGCATCCCGTTTCCTTCAACACCGGAAGCAAGTGCGCCTGTTTGCGTAGATGCTCGATCTTGATGGTGGCATCGTAGGTGACGTGCGGAAATTCGCGGTGCAGCGCTTCGACGATACGGCGCGCGTGCGCCGGGCCATTGAAGAAGTCCGGATCGCCGAACGTGATATGTGATGCGCCGGCCGCGACCTGATTGCGAATGTCGGCAAGCACCGTCTCGAATTGCACAACCCGGAACACACCTTCGTAAACCGGAACGATCGGACAATGGCGGCACTTGTGCTTGCAGCCGCGCGTGGCTTCCGTGTAGCCGGCGATTTTGCTTGTGCCGTTGTGGTGCATCTGCGCGTACTTCGTGAGCGGTGGCAGAGCGGCGCGCTGAGGCGTAATAAACGTGAGGCGAGCGAGCGACGTGCGCGACACCGGAGCGCCGTTCAATGCCTCGACAAGTGCGTTTTCGAACTCGCCGCCGATGATCGTGCCGATGCCCAGCGATTTGAGATAGGCGCCATTAAGCGGCGCGTACAGGCCGTAGGCGAGAAGCCGGGCACCCGGATTCAGCTCGCGCACGCGGCGGATAACCGGCACGGCCAAGCGACACGCGGTGTGCATCGGCACGTAAAATGCGACGGCATCCGCTTCGCGCACCGCGGCGGCATCGAGCTTCTCAATGCTGAGATCGGCGCACGTAACCTCGTGCCCCGCGCGCTGCAGCCACGCCGCGGGCGAAGCAATGCCAAACGGCTGGTGGCCCGTTTCGTAAGTGGAGATGAGCAATGCGCGCACGTCCTACAGCCAGCCCTTCTGCCGCGCGATGCGAGCTGCTTCGGTGCGATTCGACGCCCCCAGCTTGCCGATCGCTTCCGACAGATAGTTGCGAACGGTGCCTTCGGATAGGCTCAAACGTTCCGCGATTTCGGAACCGCTGGCGCCTTCGGACGCTAACCGCAGCACCTGTCGCTCGCGGTCAGTGAGCGGGTCAGCTTCGGTCCAGGCCTCTGCCGCCAACTCAGGATCGATCGCGCGGCCGCCTGCATGAACCTGCCGAATCGCGCGCGCCAGCGCCGCAGCCGGCGAATCCTTTAGGAGATAACCGGACACGCCCGCATCGAGTGCGCGGCGCAGATAACCCGCACGCGCGAACGTGGTGAGAATCACCACCTTGACCGGAAGCTTCAATCGCTTGATCTCGCCCGCAAGTTCAAGTCCCGTCATGCGCGGCATTTCGATATCGGCGAGTAGCACATCGGGGGTGTGTGCCTGCACGCGTGTGAGCGCCTGCGCACCATCGCTCGCCTGCCCTACTACTTGAATGTCGCTCTCGGTTTCAAGCAGCGCCGCCAGCGCACCCAACACCATGGTCTGGTCCTCGGCGATAACGACGCGAATGCTCATGCCGCTCCTGAGGCGGCGTGCAATGGCAAACGGATGCGCAGGCTGGTACCGTGCGAGCCGGCGCGTTCCAGGGTGCCGCCGAGCGCTTGCACGCGCTCCCGCATTCCGCTCAGGCCGCAGCCTTCCGCAGCGGAACCCCCGCGGCCGTCGTCGTCAATCGCCATTTCGCAGACGCCGGAGTCGAAGCGCAGCGCCAGCCGGCAGGAACGCGCGCCGGAGTGGCGCAAAATATTCGTGACCGCCTCGCGCACCGCAAACGCGAGCGCGCTTTCCTGCGAGGGCGCGAGGCGCGCGTCCGGCATATCGCAGTTAAACTCGATGCCCGCGGCACGAAGGGCGGCTCTCGCTTCGTCGACCTCGGCACGCAACCCGGTTGCGCGGTAGCCACGTACGGCGGCGCGCACCTGCGCGAGTGCTTCGCGCGAGATACGCTCGACATCTTGAATTTCGGCAGCGGCGCGCACCGCGTCTTTCTCCGCGAGCTTCGAAGCCAGCTCGGATTTGAGCAAGATCAGCTACAGCGTGTGGACGAGCAGGTCATGCAGATCGCGCGCGATGCGCTCGCGCTCGGCGATCTTTGCCAGACGTTCGATTTCCTCCTGCGCCGTACGGATTTTGCGGTTGGCACGGCGGCGCTGCACACGTTGCAACGACACCACGGCGCCAAATGCACAAAAGACCACACCGGTCAAAACTCCGACAATATTCAGGTGCAACAGCCACGATTC
>JAICMB010000442.1 GCA_025929455.1 Bryobacteraceae bacterium
AAACAGCGCCGGAATCTGCGCGACCATGCTGGTCAGGTCGCCGGTGATTTTGCTCATACCCGCGCTCGCGCCGTTGCCGGTGGACACGATCGTGATTTTGTCCACGTTAGCGAGCGGCGACGCCAGCGCTCTGACAACTTCCGGCATGCTGGTGATGAGCTTGTCGACGACGGCCGCCTGGTTCCATTCCTGGTAGGCTTCGGCTTTCACGTTCATCGCCTTGGCTTCGGCCTCACCTTTTTTCAGAATGATTTCGGCTTCCGCTTCGCCCTGCGCCCGGATGGCCCCGGCGCGTCCTTCGGCTTCGGCGATCTGCCGCATCCGGTCCGCGTTGGCCAGCGTTTCGATGCGACGGCGCTCAATTTCGGCGTTTTTCAATACCGTCGCGATCAGCTCGTTTTCGTGGCGCTTGATTTCGGCCTCCTGCACCAGCGTTTCGCGCTCTTTCTCGATCTGCCGCACTTTCACCTGCTCGGCCATGACCTGCTGCTGCATGATGTTGGCCTGTATGTCGTAAGCTTTGTCGGCCTGCGCCTCCTGGCGTTTTACGGTTTCGACGTATTGCGCCTTTTTGATGTCCAGGTCGCGCGTCGCCTCAGCCTGCTTGGCCGCCGACAGCGTTTCTGCCAGCACGCGCTCCTGATCGGCCTGCGCCCGGGCGATGGCCGCCTCGCGCTGCGCCTCCGCGCGCTTAATGGCGATGTCGCGCTCCGCTTCCGCGGCCGCTACTTCAGCGTCGCGTTTAATGCGCGCGATGTCCGGACGGCCCATGTTGGTGATGTACTCGTTCTTGTCGCGGACTTCCTTGATCGTGAACGAAACCACCTCCAGGCCCATCTTGTTCATGTCTGCGGCGCAAGTGCCGCGCATGCGGTCGCCCACCATCTCGGGCTCCTTCACGATCTGCTCCACCGAAAGCTGGCCGATGATGCCGCGCAGATGGCCTTCCATGACCAGCCGGATAAGCCCCTCGCGGTCGGCGTCGCTTTTGGTAAGAAACTGCTCCGCGGCGGTAAGAATCGATTCCGGATCGGACTTCACTTTGATCTGAGCCACCGCCTCTACCGTGACGGCAACGCCCTGCCGCGTGTACAGGTCCTGCTGCGGCGCGACGTCGAACGACATCAACTCCAGCGACAAATCGCGGAAGTGCTCCACCATGGGAAAGATCACGGTGCCGTGGCCCTTCACGACGCGCGTGCCGCGGAATCCGTAGACGACCAGCGCCTCGTGCGGGCCGGCTTTGCGGTACAGCCGCGCGAAGAGCCCCAGTAAGAACAGCAGTGTTGCGGCCATCAGGCCAGCGATAATGTAAACCTCGTTTGCGATATGCATAAACGCTCCCTTAAAGCTCACTTGTGTGCGCGGACATGGACGCCATTTCGTCCCAGCCCCGCACGTACGCGATGCCGTTTTCGTATCGCGTGACGACTACTTCCGTATCTTTTGCAATGGCCGCGCCGGTTTCGCTTCGCGCGCTCGCGGCGCGACGGGCGCCGGCCTGCGAAAAGACGATTTCCCCCGTTCCGCCCTCGCGTATGCCACTGGATACGCGCCCGAGCACGCCGATCATTTCGTAATCGGAGGCGTCCAGCGACTGGTCATAAGAAAGCAGCTTCCACAAGAACCAGAACACGACTGCGGCGCCGCCAAGGCCTGTCAAGACTGCAAACAGCAGCGCCATGCCGGCCCACAGCGGCGAATAACGCGTTAACAAATAACCCATGCCGCCGAACCAGGCGAGGAAAGCGGTGATGGTGCCGAAATTCAGCCCGGCGCTCCACCAACTTCCGTCGTGGCCCACGCCGCCGTGCCCGGCAGGTCCGTGCAGGTGCCCGGGTAAATGCAGATGCACCGCGCCCGCGAGAAACGCGAACACGCTGGCCAGCAATCCAAAGATGAAGCACGTGGCGTAAAACGCTTCCCAACTCATGACCCGCTCCTTTCCGCCGCGGCGGCACGCGCTTCGGGCCGCAACACCTCGGCGAGACGATCTACGAGTCCCGGCGTGTCGAGGATCGCTTTCAGCAGCACCAGGCAACCGCGCGAATCGTCGTGCATGGCGAGTGCGAGGAGCGCCTGCCGCACTTCGGTATCGCGGCGGAACCGCTCGGCGCCCTCGACCAGCCATAGATCGAGCTGATCTTCGACCGTGCGGATGTCGGAAACGAGCTCCGTGTGAAAGCCTTCGGGGTCGTCGACGAGGTAGCCGGGATGCACCTTGAAGAACTTTGCCAATAGCATGCGCGTGCCGTTTGAAAGGTGCGGGCGCGCGCCGCTCTCGATTTGGGAAATGTAGGCTTGGCTGATGGACTTGCTTAGTTCGGCACGAATGGCGCGCACCAGCTCGGGCTGCGACATTTCGCGGCCGAGCCCGCGCAGCGTGCCTTCGACCAATCTGAGGTAGCGGAGCTTTTCGCCGAGTGTCATCGCAACCTGCTATATGTATATAGCAAATTGCTAAGGGCGTCAAGGGGAACTTTTTAGGTGCCAACGCAAAGTAGAAATGTCATCCGCACTACGCTTTGAGTGCAGAAAAACGAAGCGATGCGCGCCCCGCACCGCCGGCCGGACGTGGTCAAGGCTGGTAGCGGATGACCAGCTCGCCGCCGTCATACTCATCGGGGCCGGTGAAGAAGAGCCTTGCTGAACAATCCGTACGCATCCGTTGCGCCGATCATGTGAGCCTCGTAGCCGTTTAATGCGGCGGAAACACTCTCGCGGGGAGAGCGGCGGAGATAACGATTCTGAGGAGATTCGTACCAGCGCGGCAAGTGTCTGCACCAGCACTGACTACGATCGGTGCAGAGCCCTCATCCAACTCGCGTTCAAGGTCTGATCGAACGCGCGGTTATCTTTGTGAGTGCGGCATTGGAGGTCAAAAAAGTTCGTAAATGTTCGTCTGGTGAGCTGGCACGGTGACTTCTGTGCCGTGAATCGCTTCGGAATCGCGGAGCTCGATAACCGACGTCAAAGCGCCTGATGCTGCGGCCAGCCGGAATTTTCTGGGCTGCGCGTTGAAGTTTGCGATATAGAGAAGCCTACGGCCGTCAAGACGTGCCAAGCGGGCTTCGACGTTCCACATGCTCTTTCCATCGAGGGGTTGCACGCGTACTGGCCGTACGATTTTTGATTCCGAGCAAATTGCATCGACCAGCCGCGCATACGATTCCGACTCCAACGAGGCGCCGGCATAAGTGACTTCGCCCGCGCCAATCGCAGTCCGTACGATCGCTGGTGTTCCGTCCTTGTATCGAAACAACACTGTGGCAAAGCCATTTACGTCAAGGTGCTGCCGCAGGCCGCGCGCTTGCAGGCTTTGAAGGGCCGCTACCGGAGCCGGCGAGTGCGCCGTAAGCTTTTCCGTCACTTCCCCGGTCACATCGACGCTTTGAGAAAAGCTTTGATCATAGCCCTGCACCATCTGGCATTGCGCGCGTTCAGCCGGATGCTCGGTCGCGCGAATGCGGACGCCCAGGCGGCTTAAGTAATCCTTTGGGTGATTGTACTCATCTCCGAGCAACGACTCCGCAACAATCAGTACGTGACCCCCGCGGGAAGCGTAGCTCCAGATTTGCTCCGCGACATTAGCGGGGAGGTTTCGAACGCCCGGCACGATGAGAAGCTTGTATTGCGCCAGCCGGCCCTTCATGATCTGGCGCTCCGTTACGAACGTGCTTTTCGCGTCGATAAAGTGCGAAGCCTTGTACGCTTTTGACAGTTCTGCCAGGTAAGGAGTGACTTGCCACGTCAGCATTTCGGGAGGCAACTGCAACGTG